>NZ_VRVG01000003.1:0-117553 GCF_008040085.1 Methylobacterium sp. WL7
CCGCCGCGCCGGCCGCTGGATGCCAAGACGCAGCTCGAATACGGCAACCCGCCCCCGCCGCCGCCCGGCCGCTACTGAGTCTCTCGGCGCCGGACATACGCTGATCCCTCCAAAGCTCTCATCCTGAAGCAACGGAGCGAAGCGGAGGCCTCGAAGGAGGCCTCCAGCCAGTTGCGCGATGTTCAGAGGCGTCCGTCGAGGCCCGCTGGCACGGGCCCCTCGGGATAAGGGCGTGGGTGGGATAGCCCTCAAGTCGAACTGGATTGCGCCTCAGGCCGCTTCCCTGGCACGCCGGGCCTCGTAGGCCTTGAGGCCGGCGTAGACTTGGCCGAGCAGCGGGAATGCCGCCTCGGGGGCGAGGCGGGCGCCGCGGGCGATGAGATCGCCGACGACGTGGTCAGCCTCGATGCGGCCGCCGTTCTCGATGTCGCGCAGCATCGAGGCCGTGAAGGTCGAGCCCTCCGCGGTGAGCTGCGCCCGCGCGCGCTCGGCGACGACCCCGCGCGGCTCGAACCCGCTCGCCGCGGCCACCGCCGTGCATTCGGCGTGGAGGGCCGCGATGAAGGCCGCGCCGCCGGGCGCCGCCACGATGTCGCCGACCGCGGCCCGCATCAGCGTTGTCGCGCCCGCGAGCGTCGTCAGGAACACCCACTTCTCCCACATTTCCTGCAGGATCACGTCGCTGAGCCGCGCCTGGAACTTCAGGCCGCGCATCAAATCATCGATGGCCTCGATGCGGGCCGAGCGCGACCCGTCGCGCTCGCCGTAGGTGATGCTGCAGAGCTCGCTCATGTGCCGGATCGCGCCGTCCGGCGCGAGGGTCGCCGCGATGGCGCAGGAACCGCCCAGCACCCGGGCCGCGCCGAAGCGGGCGTCGAGCGCGTCGAGATGGGACATTCCGTTGAGTAGCGGCAGGATCGCGGTTCCCTCGCCCACCGCGGGCGCCAGGTCGGCAAGGGCGCTGTCGAGGTCGTAGGCCTTGCAGGACAGCAGCACGAGGTCGAAGCCGCCGGCCTTGGCCAGATTGTCGGCCGTCACGGTGGGCGGAGCGGGCAGATGCAGGTCGCCCAGCGGCGAGCGCAGCACCAGCCCGTTCGCCGCCAGTTTTTCGGCCCGGGCCGGCCGGACCAGGAAGGTCACGTCCGCCCCCGATTCCGCGAGCCGCGCCCCGTAATAACCGCCGGTCGCCCCGGCTCCGACGATCAGCGTGCGCATTGGGTCTCTCCGGGTCGAGGTCGTTGTCGGCGTTCGGTGTCCTGAGCACGTCCCGTCATCGAATCAAGGGCCTAGTAGACGGTAGCGGCCGGTCCACTGCACCGTCTGCAGCTGCCGCACCAGTCTGGCATCCGCAGTCACCAAGACGCTATCCCATCGTTCAGCTGCAGCCACGTAGAGCGCATCGTAATGCGTACACCCAATGCTGCTCGCGATGCTGAGCGCCGTGTCCGCAATCTCGAGGATCGGTCGGAGACGTACCAGCTTGCCTAGAGCCGAGATTGCTTCCCGCGCATGTTCGAGCGTGATCGCACCCGAGCGATGGTTCCGCAGAAGCGTGTTACCGACCTCAACGAGAATATGTTCAGGCGCAATCCGGGCGACGTCTTCGAGCAGGATCGCGTCCGCCAAATCGCTCTGCGGCTCCGGCAGGAACCATTTCGCGGCAACGCAGGCGTCGATGACGATCATCGTCCTTCGCGGTCTGCCCTGATCATTGGTGTGCTGTCGGGCAGCGGTTGACGAAGCGCCTTGGAGCGGATCGTCCGTACCAGAGCGATGGCCTCGGCCCCCTGAAGGACGTTCCTGTCCTTTCGGTCGTCATCGCGGTGGCGGTGCTGGTCGGCTTCCGCACGCCCGCCGACATCATCCCGTGGGACGTCGAAGGCGGGCGTATGCCGACCGAGCGATGGCGAGCTTGGGGTGGGCATGAGACCTCCGTGTCAGGTCCGCGACGGGTAGTTCGGGCTCTCGCGGGTGATGGTCACGTCGTGGACGTGGCTCTCGCGCAGGCCGGCATTGGTGATGCGGATGAACTGCGCCCGCTCCTGGAAGTCCGGGATGGTCGCGCCGCCGACATAGCCCATGGCCGCACGCAGGCCGCCCGCGAGCTGGTGCAGGACGTTCCCGACCGGGCCCTTGTAGGGGACCTGGCCCTCGATGCCCTCGGGCACGAGCTTGTGGGTGTCGTTGACCTCGGCTTGGAAGTAACGGTCGGCCGAGCCGCGGGCCATGGCGCCCACCGAGCCCATACCACGGTACGACTTGTACGAGCGGCCTTGATACAAGAAGACCTCGCCCGGTGCCTCGTCGGTGCCGGCGAGCAGCGAGCCGAGCATCGCCACCGAGGCGCCGGCCGCGATCGCCTTGGCCAGGTCGCCGGAATACTTGATGCCGCCGTCGGCGATGACCGGGATGTCCGCCTCGCCGGCGGCCTCCACGGCCTCCAGCAGGGCGGTGAGCTGGGGCACGCCGACGCCCGCCACGATGCGGGTGGTGCAGATCGAGCCCGGGCCGATGCCGACCTTGATGGCGTCCGCGCCCGCGTCGATCAGCGCCTTGGTGCCCTCGCGGGTGGCGACGTTGCCGGCGATCACCTGGACGGCGTTGGAGAGCTGCTTCACCCGGGCGACGGCGTCGAGCACCTTGATCGAGTGGCCGTGGGCGGTGTCGACCACGATCACGTCGCAGCCGGCGTCGATCAGGCGCTCGGCCCGCTCGAATCCGCTGTCGCCCGTGGTCGTGGCGGCGGCAACCCGCAGCCGGCCCTGCTCGTCCTTGACGGCGAACGGGTAGGTGACGCGCTTCTCGATGTCCTTGACGGTGATCAGGCCGATGCAGCGGTAATGGTCGTCGACCACCAGCAGCTTCTCGATCCGGAACTGGTGTAGCAGCCGCTTGGCCTCGTCCTGGGTCACGCCCTCGCGGACGGTGATCAGCCGGTCCCGGGTCATCAGCTCGGCCACCGGCTGGGCGGGGTTGGTGGCGAAGCGCACGTCGCGGTTGGTCAGGATGCCGACCAGCTTGCCCCGGGAACCGTTGGGACCGCGCTCCACCACCGGAATGCCGGAGATGCGGTTGCGCTTCATCACCTCGAAGGCGTCGGCCAGGGTCTCGTCGGGATGGATGGTGATCGGGTTCATCACCATGCCGGACTCGTACTTCTTGACGAGACGGACCTGCTCGGCCTGCTCCGCGGGCTCAAGGTTGCGATGGATCACGCCCATGCCGCCGTTGGCCGCCATGGCGATGGCCATCGGCGCCTCGGTGACGGTGTCCATCGCGGAGGCGAGGATCGGCAGGTTCAGCGGGATCGTGCGGGTCAGCCGCGAGGCGACGTTGACCTCGGTCGGCATCACCGAGGAGGCGGCGGGCCGCAGGAGCACGTCGTCGAAGGTCAGACCTTCGATGATCGTGGCGGAATCGACTCGGGCCATGTGCCAACTTTCCTCGGACGGCCGCGCTGTGAGGGGGTGCGCAGCGGGATCGGGTTGGCAAGTGCCAGTATCATGGGGTCCGCGGCCGCGCCAATGCGCCGTCGCCGCGCCGCAGCGGGAAATCGCGCATGGCTCCCCCGCTTTTTTGCACCAGCGGTCGGGTCAGCGCGACGCCGGGACGGCCGCGCCCTTGTCGGTATATTCCGGCGGCAGGCCGATATAGTCGCCCAGGATGCCGTCGATGCCGGGAGCCCGGCCGTAGGCCTCGCAATCGGGGTCGAGCGGGGCCTCACCGAGGGTGGTGACCCGGATCCGGTCCCAGGTCGGCAGGGTGTTGGGGGCGTTGAACGGGTCGTCGCCGGTGGCCAGCATGAAGCCGAAATCCTGGCCGAACTCGCCGGCGAGGTCGTAGGCGTCGCTGGCGCGGGAGAAGCGCGGCTGGCTCGTGAACGAGTTCGCGGCCCCGCCCCAGACCATGGCGGCGCGCTGCTCGCGGCGCCGGTCCAGCGCCTCGGCCTCGACCGTGAGGCTGCCGAGCCCGATCGGGATCCGCGGGATCGGGATGCGGCCGATACCCTCGACGGCGCTGAGCCCGACCTGCGAGGCCACGGTCACGCCGGCCGAGCCCGCAATGGTGGCGCCCGCACCGAGGAGATCGGTGGGCTCGACCCGGGTGACCTGCGCGCGCACGGTGAGATCGGCGTCGCGCCCGGTCACCACGTCGTAGCGCAGCGACAGGTCGTAGCAGAGCGCGCGGTCGGCGGCGTTGGCGATCAGGCGGCGTTCCGCCTGGGTCAGCGGCGCGGCGCCCGCGACGTCGGCGTGGAACGCCGTGGGGATGATCCGCACGGTGCGGGCCTTGGCCAGGGCCGGCCGGTCCACGTAGAGCCGCGAGGCTGAGGCGACGGCGCTGCTCGCCTGCAAGCGGTCGTAGCGGGTGAGCGAGCCGCGGTCGTTGAGCAGCACGGTGCCGCAGGCCGTGACCGTCGACAGGAGCGCGACGGCGGCGGCGAGCCGCGACAGGGAACGGCGCTTGCTCGGACTGGGCTGCATCGAGTGTCTCGTGGCCGGCACCGCGCCGGTATCGACGGCCGGAAGACCGCTCGCCCTAAACGTAGCCATTGGACCACGCGCACAAAAGGTGGTGTTCGGTCACGACGCAACCCCTGTTGCCTTGCGGATACAGGCGCGAAACACGACGGTGCGAATGGGCGCCCCCGCCGTGCAACCGTCCCGGCGCGCTACGCGTCTGCTGTCCGATGTCTTCCCCGACCCAAAGACCGCTCTGGATCGTCCCCCTGACGGTGGCCACCGCGCTGTTCATGGAGAACACCGATTCCACGGTGATCGCCACGGCGCTGCCCAGCATCGCGGCGAGCCTCGGCGAGGATCCGATCGCCCTGAAGCTGGCGCTGACCTCCTATCTGGTCAGCCTGGCGATCTTCATCCCGGTGAGCGGCTGGATGGCCGACCGCTACGGCGCGCGGACGGTGTTCCGGGCCGCGCTCGTCGTATTCATGCTGGGATCCCTCGCCTGCGCCGCGGCCAACGGGCTGGCCTGGTTCGTCGCCGCGCGGTTCCTCCAGGGCATGGGCGGGGCCATGATGGTGCCGGTCGGGCGCCTCGTGGTGCTGCGCAGCGTGCCGAAGTCGCAGCTGGTGACCGCTCTGGCCTACCTGACCTTCCCGGCGCTGGTCGGCCCGGTGCTCGGTCCACCGCTCGGCGGTCTGATCGCCACCTGGTTCGACTGGCGCTGGATCTTCTTCATCAACCTGCCGATCGGCGTCGCCGGAATCGTGCTGGCGAGCCTGTACTTCGAGGACGTGCGCGAGCCGGAGCGGCCGCCGCTCGACCTGACCGGCTTCTTCGTGCTTGGCACCGGACTCGCCGCCCTGATGCTGGGGCTGGCCTCGATGGGACGCCATCTGCTGCCGGCCTCAATCTCCTGGGGATGCCTGGCCGCGGGGGCGATCCTGCTGCCGCTCTATGTCGTCCATGCGCGGCGGGTCGCCCACCCGATCGTGCGGCTCGACCTGATGAACCGCCCGACCTTCCGGGTCGCGATCCTCGGCGGCAGCCTGTTCCGGGTCGGGACCGGCGCGATCCCGTTCCTGCTGCCGTTGATGCTGCAGGTCGGGTTCGGGCTCGACGCCCTGCATTCCGGGCTGATCACCTTCGCGGCGGCGGCCGGTGCAATGTTCGTGAAGACCCTCGCGCCGAAGATCCTGCGGCGTGTCGGCTTCCGCGCCGTCATGGTCTTCAATGCCGTGCTGGCCTCGGCCTTCCTGGCGGTGAACGGGCTCTACACCGCCGACACGCCGCACTGGATCATGATCGCGCTGCTGTTCCTGGGCGGCTGCTCGCGCTCGGTGCAGTTCACCTGCGTCAACGCCATCGCGTATGCCGACCTCGAATCCCGCGAGATGAGCGCGGCGACGAGCTTCGCCAGCGTCTGCCAGCAGCTGTCGCTGAGCCTCGGGGTGACCCTCGGCGCGCTGGCGCTCGAGGGCGCGGCGGGCTTCCACGGCCGGACCACGATCGAGGCCGGCGATTTTGGGCCGGCCTTCTTCGCCGTGGCTGTCTTGTCGGCGGCCTCGGTGCTGGCCTTCCGCAAGCTGACGCCCGATGCCGGGGCCGAGATCTCGGGCCGCAGGATGGTCGCCGCGACCCCGCCGGCTTCGGCCGAGATGAAGCCGCGGGCGAGCTGACCCGATCAGGCCGCGGCGCGCGCCGGCGTGCGGCCACCGGATTTCTTGCCGGCGCCGCCCCGTGCCGCCGAGTTCTTGGCGGGTGCCTTGGCGGCAGCGCGCTGCGGAGTCGGTCGCTCCGTCGCGACGCCGGCGCGCCAGCCCTGCCAGCTGAAGGCGCCGGGGCCCGTCAGCGCATAGATCAGGAACCCGCCCGCGAGGCCGAGATCGGCCAGCATCAGTGTTCGCTCGGCGACTGCGGCCGGTCCGACATATTGCCAGAAAGCGTGCAGCATCACGGCCGTCACCGCGGCGAAGACCGCGAGGGCCAGACCGGTCAGGCGCGGCAGAACGCCGAGGATCAGGGCGAGCGGGCCGAAGACCTGCACGACGACGGCCGCGGTGGCGACGCCGTTCGGGAACGGCATGCCGCTGCCGGCGAGCGTCAGCGCGAAGCCCGAGACGTTGAGCGCCCGGGCGATACCCGTCGGCAGGAGTGCCGCGGCCAGGAGAAGGCGCGCGGCGAGAAGGGTTCCGTCCTGGGCGCGGGCGATCATGGTCGAGTCCGGTCGGCTGTTAGGGCTGACCGGAGGGTGCCGTATTGGTTTGAAGGCTGGGTTAAGTCCGAACGCTCAACCCGCCACCCCGCCCCGGAACAACCGGCCGCGCTCGGTCCAGAGCACCACCAGCAGCGCCAGGCCCCCGAGGGTCGCGTAGCCGATCCCGACCGGCAGCACGGTCCCGTCGAAGGCTTGGCCGATCACGTAGCCCGAGAACGCCCCCAGCATCGTGGTGTAGAACCCGACGAACGACGAGGCCGTGCCAGCGATGGCGCCGAGCGGCTCGAGCGCCAGGGCGTTGAAGTTCGGCAGCGCGAAGCTCATCAGGAACTGGTTGGCCGCCAGGATCGACAGGAACGCCGCGAGCGGCGGGTGGCCGTGATAGGCGAGCCCGATTCCGACCTGGGCCAGGGCCACCAGCGTGAAGGCGATGATGCCAGCATGCGAGAGCGCCCGCATCCCGAGCCGGCGGACGATCCGGGCGTTGATCAGCGTCGCCGCCCCCATGGCGCCGGCCACCAGCCCGAAGGCCAGGGGGAACAGCGGCCCGAGGTGGTACAGCCCGGTGTCGAACACCTGCTGGGCCGATCCGACATAGCCCATGATGCAGCCGGTGAGCAGGCCGAGCGCCGTGGCGTAGCCGATGGAGACCCGGGTCGTCACGGTGGTGCGCACCGCGTCCCAGGTCGCCCGGAGGGAAAGCGGGCGGCGGTATTCCGGGTGGAGGGTCTCCGGCATCCGCAGCGAGAACCAGGCGGTCAGCCAGAAGGCCAAAGCCAGCATCGAGACGAACACGTAGACCCACGATCCCAGCGCCAGCATCAGGCCGCCGATCGCCGGGGCGATCATCGGGACGATCAGGAAGACCATCATGGTCAGCGACATCACGCTCGCCATCTCACGGCCGGCGAAGCGGTCGCGCACGATAGCCACCGAGAGCACCCGCCCGCCGGCCGCGCCGATGCCCTGGATGACGCGGGCCGCCAGCAGCCAGCCGAAGCTCGGCGCCACCATAGCGAGCCCGCAGCCGACCACGTAGATCGCGAGACTCGTCAGGAGGACCTTCCGGCGCCCGAACGTGTCCGAGACCGGCCCGTAGGCGAGCTGCGCGATGCCGAACCCCGCCATGAACACGTAGACGAGGAGTTGCAGCCGGTTCGGATCGGACACGGAGAAGCGCGCCTCGATCGCCGGGAAGGCCGGCAGAAGGTTGTCGATCGAGATGGCGGTGACCGCCATCATCAGCGCGATGATGGCGACGAACTCGGTGAAGCCCGGCCCCGACCGGGTCTGCGGGGCGTGAGCCTCTTGGACCGGCGGGTTGGGCCGGATCGCGATTGTCACAATACGCACTCGTGCTGCGAAGGAATCGCCCGACGGAGGCGCCCCCTTCGCGGCACGCTTATGGCCGACGTACCTGCGCGATGCAGCTCAGGTCGGCAGCGGGCGCAGGGCCGGCTCCCGGGGGTTGCGCCCGACGAAGCCCGCCATCAGGGCGGCGACCAGGCAGAGCAGGCCGGCCGACACGAAGGCGCCGAGATAGGTCCCGGTATCGGTGCGCACCATGCCGGCGAGCCAGGCGGCCGAGGCGGCGCCGATCTGGTGGGCGGCGGCGATCCAGCCGAACATCAGCGCAGCGTTCTCCTCGCCGAAGGACTTTCCGGCGAGCTGCACGGTGGGCGGTACGGTGGCGATCCAGTCGAGCCCGTAGAACACCGCGAACAGGGACAGGCCGTAGAAGCTGAGATCGAACGAGTAGGGCAGGAAGATCAGCGACAGGCCGCGCAGGCCGTAATACCAGGCGAGCAGCTTGCGGGAATCGAATCGGTCGGTGAGCCAGCCCGAGGCCGTGGTGCCGATCAGGTCGCAGATACCCATCACCGCGAGCAGGCCCGCGGCCGTGACCTCCGCGATGCCGTGATCGATGCAGGCGGGAATCAGGTGGGTTCCGATCAGCCCGTTGGTCGAGGCACCGCAGATGAAGAACGTGCCCGAGAGCAGCCAGAAATCCTTCGACTTGAGGCCGGTCCGCAGACCGCGCAGGGCCCGCACCGCAGGATTCTCGGTGAGCACCGGGGTGGGTGTGATCGTGGTCTCGCCGTAACGGGGCAGGCCGAGATCGGCGGGCCGGTCGCGCAGCAGCAGGGCCGCCAGCGGGATCAGCAGGAGGGTCACGGCCGCGACCAGGAGCGAGACCGAGCGCCAGCCCGACCCGACGGCCAGGGAGGCCAGCATCGGCAGGAAGATCAGCTGCCCGGTGGCGCTGCTTGCGGTGAGCAGCCCGACCACGAGGCCGCGCCGCTTGCCGAACCAGCGGCCCGCCACGGTGGCGCCGAGCACGTTGGCGACCATGCCGGAGCCCGATCCGACTACGATGCCCCAGAGCAGCACCATCTGCCACGGCGCCGTCATCAGGCTGGTGGCGGCCGTGCCGACGGCCAGGACGAAGAGCGAGCAGCACACTGCGGTGCGCAGGCCGAAGCGCTCGATGATCGCCACCGCGAACGGCCCGATCATGCCGTACAGGAAGATGTTGAGCGCGATGCCGACGCTGATCGTGGCGGCCGTCCAGCCGAATTCCCGCTCCCACGGGACGATCAGCACGCTCGGCGTCGCGCGCACGCCCGCCCCGATCAGCAGCACCAGGAAGGTCACCGCGACCACGACCCAGGCATAGTGCAGGCGCGGCACGGGGGGCGGCGCGGGCAGCGTCTCGACGGGAACGGACATGTTCGGGCTCCGGGGTGTGAGACGGCCGGCGGCGGCGTGTCAGGGGGCGGCGGTGAGGGCTTCGGTCAGGGCCGCGACGGCGGCGGGTTCGATCCGCGCGTTGATGCGCGCTTGCGCGACCCGCCAATGGGGGATTGCCGCCGCCAGGGCGGCGCGTCCGGCGTCCGTCAGCGAGACCACGCGAGCGCGCGCATCCGCTTCGCCGGCTTCGATCCGCACGAGGCCACGCCGCTCCAGCGGATCGAGGTTGCGGCCCATAGTGGTGCGTTCCAGGGCGGCTTCGGCGGCGAGCCGCGTCACCGGGCTGGGACCCAGACGGTCGAGCAGGCGCAGGATCGCGAATTGGGTGACGCGCAGCCCGCAGGGACGCAGCGCCTCGTCATAGATCGTGGTCACCGCCCGCGTGGCACGGCGCAGAGCGGAACAGGTGCAGGGCTCGCTCGGACGATCGATCATCACGATACGTGTATATGCACGGATATTCCGCGCGACAAGCGGGCACTGACGGTTCGGCCGGTTCGACACGCGGCGATGGGGAAATCCGTCACGCTGTCATCGACATGGCGGATCTCTTTGCTAACGCTGCGTCGGCAGGCTCCCGGTTCGTGAGAGGCGCGATGACACTCGAAACCGCCACGGCGTTGTCGTCCTCGGAACAGAAATCGGCCCGGTCCGGGCTCATCGAGGCCGCGGCCGAGATCGTGGCGCAGCGAGGCGGGCCCGGCGGGTTCGTCCGCGACCTGTTCGGGCGCGTGACCCCCGAGGACGTAGCCCCCTACCCGGGCGATGCGCTGGCCGAGCTGGCGGTCCGCGCCCGCGCCTTCCTGTCAGAGCCCCGCAAGCCCGGCGATCCGGCCCGGCTGCGCCTGAGCGACACCGAACTCGTGCGGGACGGACGGTCGCGCGAAGTGACGATCGTCGAGGTCATCAACGACAACCGGCCGTTCCTGCTGGATTCGACCCTGGCCGAGCTGACCGAGCAGGGCCTGACGCCGGATCTCGTCGCCCACCCGATCCTCGGGGTCGAGCGCGACGCGTCCGGGGCGCTGGTGCGCGTGGTCGGCGAGACCACCGCGGATGCCCACGGCAGCCTGGCGCGCGAAAGCTTCATCCACCTCCATCTCGGCCGCCTCGACGGCGAGGCCCGGGCGCGGCTGGAGGAGGCCCTCGCCCAGGTCTACCGGGACGTGGCCCTGGCGAGCGACGACCACGACGCGATGCTGGCCCGCATCTCCGCGCTGTCCGAAAGCCTGGGCCGCGCCCCGTCCCCCCTGCCGGAGGCCGAGGTCGCGGAGGCGCGCGCCTTCCTCGACTGGCTGAGGGATGGGCAGTTCCTGGTGCTGGGCATGCGCCAGCACGGCATCGAGGGCGACGGCCATCCTTTGATCGAGGGCTCGAGCCTCGGGGTGCTGCGCGATCCGGGCGCCACGCCGCTGCGCCGGGGCCGGACGCCGGTCGACTACACGCCCGAGATCCTCGCCTTCCTGGAGGAGCCGCAGGCGCTGATCATCACCAAGGCGAGCGCGAAGTCCCGGGTCCACCGGGTCTCCTATCTCGACTATGTCGGCGTGAAGCTGTTCTCGAACACCGGCAAGCTGTCGGGCGAGGTGCGGATCGTCGGCCTGTTCACGGCCGCGGCCTATACCAGCCCGGCGCGCGAGGTGCCGGTCCTGCGCCGCAAGGTCGAGGCGGTGGCCGAACGGGCCGGCCTGGACCCGACCAGCCATGCCGGGCGCAGCCTGCTCGCGGTGCTGGAGACCTACCCGCGGGACGAGCTGTTCCAGATCGATATCGACCGGCTGTACCGGTTCACCCTGGCGATCGCCAACCTCGCCGACCGGCCGCGGATCCGCGTGCTGTCGCGCCCGGACCGGTTCGGCCGCTTCGTCTCGCTGCTGGTCTTCGTGCCGAAGGACCGGTTCGATTCGACCGTGAGCGCCCGGATCGGCGCCTACCTGGCCGAGGCCTATGGCGGGCGGCCGAGCGCGGCCTATTCGGAACTGCCCGAAGGCCCGCTGGCGCGGACCCACTACATCGTCGGCCTGCCCGAGGAGGGCATGCCGGAGCAGGATCCTGCCGCCCTGGAGGCCGGAATCGCCGCCCTGGTCCGCACCTGGGGCGACGCGCTGAGTGCGGCCCTGGCGGAGGCCCACGACGGCGGCCGGGCCCGCCGGCTCGCGTCGCGCTACGCGGAGGCGTTCACGGCCGCCTACCGGGACAACTTCCAGTCCGATGCGGCAGTCGCCGACATCGCCATCCTGGAAGCGCTGAGCGACGTGCAGCCGCGCGCCGTGCATCTCGGCCGCCGGGCCGGTGATTCGGACGCGCAGGTCCGTCTGAAGGTGTTCTCCCGCGGCACCGCGATCGCCCTGTCCGACCGGGTGCCCGTGCTGGAGAACCTGGGCTTCCGGGTCATCGACGAGCGGACCTATCGGGTCCGGCCGGCCGGGCTCGACGAATCCGCCCGGGTCTGGCTGCACGACATGCGGATCGAGCAGGCCAGCGGCGCCGCGATCGATCTCGCCACGCTGGAGCAGCCCCTCGAGGAGGCGATGTTGGCGCTGGCCGACGGCGCGGCGGAATCCGACGGCTACAACCGGCTGGTGCTGGAGGCCGCCCTGCCCTGGCGGGACGCCGCCCTGCTCCGGGCGCTCGGGCGCTACCTGCGCCAGCTGCGCATCCGCTACGGCCAGGATTACATGGCCGGGACGCTGAGCCGGCATCCCGGGATCGCCCGGGCGATCGTCAGCCTGTTCCGGACCCGCTTCGACCCGCTGATCGACGGCGACCGGGCCGCGCGCGAAGCCGAGACCCGCGCCCTGATCGAGGAGGCGCTCGGCGACGTCACCAGCCTGGACGACGACCGGATCCTGCGCCGGTTCGTCAACCTGGTCGAAGCCGCGGTGCGGACCAACTTCTTCCAGAAGGCCGAGGGTGATCGCCCCCGGGAGACGATCAGCTTCAAGTTCGCCTGCGCCAAGGTGACGGCGATGCCGCTGCCGCGGCCGTTCTTCGAGATCTTCGTCTATTCGCCCCGGGTCGAGGGCGTGCACCTGCGCTTCGGCTACGTCGCCCGCGGCGGTCTGCGCTGGTCCGACCGGCCGGAAGATTTCCGCACCGAGATCCTGGGCCTGGTGAAGGCGCAGCAGGTCAAGAACGCCGTCATCGTGCCGGTGGGCGCCAAGGGCGGCTTCTTCCCCAAGCGCCTGCCCCCGGCCTCGGACCGGGCGGCCTGGATGCAGGAGGGCACCGAGAGCTACCGGCTGTTCATCCGCACCCTGCTCGAACTCACCGACAACATCGTGGACCAGGCGATCGTGCCGCCACCGGACACGGTGCGGCACGACCCCGACGACGCCTACCTGGTGGTGGCGGCCGACAAGGGCACCGCCACCTTCTCGGACATCGCCAACGCGCTGTCCCTCGAGAAGGGCCACTGGCTCGGCGACGCCTTCGCGTCCGGCGGAAGCCAGGGCTACGACCACAAGGGCATGGGCATCACCGCCCGGGGCGCCTGGGAGGCTGTGCGCCGCCACTTCCGCGAGATCGACGTCGACGTGCAGACCGACCCGATCACCGTGGTCGGGGTCGGCGACATGTCGGGCGACGTGTTCGGCAACGGCATGCTGCTGTCCGAGAGCATCCGCCTGGTGGCGGCCTTCGACCACCGCGACATCTTCCTCGATCCGAATCCCGACGCGGCGAAGAGCTTCGCCGAGCGCAGGCGCCTGTTCGACCTCGGCCGCTCGTCCTGGGCGGATTACGACACGTCGCTGATCTCGGAGGGCGGCGGGGTGTTCGCGCGCAGCCTCAAGACCGTGCCGCTCTCTCCGGCCGTCCGGGCCGCCCTGGGTTTCGACCGGGCCGAGGCGACGCCGACCGAGCTGATGCAGGCGATCCTGAAGGCGCCGGCCGACCTGCTCTGGTTCGGCGGCATCGGCACCTACGTCCGCGCCACCACCGAGACCGACGAGGATGCCGGCGACCGGGCGAACGACGCCGTGCGCATCACAGGGCCGGAGCTGCGGGTGAAGGCGGTCGGCGAGGGTGCCAATCTCGGCCTCACCCAGCGCGGACGCATCGAGGCGGCCCGGGCCGGGATCCGGCTCAACACCGACGCGATCGACAACTCCGCCGGCGTGAACACCTCCGACGTCGAAGTGAACATCAAGATCGCCCTCATGGTCCCCGAGCGGGATGGGCGGCTCGACTACGCGGCGCGCAACACACTCCTCGCCACCATGACCGACGAGGTCGGGCGCCTCGTCCTGCGCAACAACGAATTGCAGACCCTCGCCCTGTCGCTCGCCCAGCGCGGCGGCCTGGGCGAGACCGGCTTCGCGATGCGCACCATGCAGGCGCTGGAAGCCGAAGGGCGCCTCGACCGCGCCGTGGAATACCTGCCCGACGATGCCACGATCACCGAGCGGATGCGCCGCGGCGAGGGGCTGACCCGCCCGGAATACGCGGTGCTGCTGGCCTACGCGAAGCTGTCGCTGCACGACGCGATCCTGGCCAGCACAGTGCCGAACGACCCGTATTTCGACCGCGAATTGCAGCGCTACTTCCCGAAGGCGCTGCGCGAGCAGTTCCCCGACGCCGTGAAGGGCCACCGGCTGCGCCGCGAGATCATCTCGACGGCGCTCGCCAACATCATCGTCAACCGCGGCGGCCCGTCCCTGGTCACCCGGCTGATCGACGGCACCGGGGCGGACGCCGCGACCATCGCCAAGGCCTACGCGATCACCCGCGACGCCTTCGGGCTGATGGAGCTGAACCTCGCCATCGACGGCCTGGGCGGCGGCCTCTCGGGACAGGACCAGCTCGGCCTCTACGCCGAGGTGCAGGGCCTGCTCGCCAACCGGATCGTCTGGTTCATCCGCAACCTCGACCTGACCGGGGGCCTGGCTCCCCTGGTTGCGCGCTACCGCGACGGGGTGGCGGCCGTGGAGGCGGCGCTGCCGAAGGTGCTCGATGCCGAGGCGCTCACCGCCATCGGCAACCGGGCGTCGCAGCTCGAAGGCCACGGCATGGCCCGGCAACAGGCGCGGCGGCTCGCCTCCCTGAACGCCCTGATCTCCGCGCCGGACATCGTGCGTGTCGCCGAGGCCAGCGGCCGCCCGGTCGAGGAGGTGGCGGCGACACATTTCGCCCTGGAGCACGCGTTCCGCCTGGACGAACTCGCCGCCGCGGCCCGGACCGTGCCGGTGGCCGACACGTTCGACCGGGTCGCCCTGGAGCGGGCGGTGGCCGGCATCGCCGCCGCGCACCGCAAGCTCACCGCCGAGGTGGTGGCCGATCTCGGCGCCGGGCCCGAGGCCGTCGAGGCCTGGGCCAAGGCCCGGGGCGCGCCGCTGGTCCGCATCCGTGACGCCGTCGACGCGATCAGCGCCTCGGGCCTCACGGTCTCCAAGGCCACGGTGGCGGCGAGCCTGCTCGGCGATCTGGTCCGGGCGGATTGAAGGTTCGCCCGGTGGTCATGCGCCCGGCGTCGAGGCGGAGAAAATCCGGCTTCCGCTTCGGCTGACGGCCGTCACCGTCAGACCGAGGCCCAGGATCGACACGGCGGCGGCGAGCAACGGCAACTGGCCGTAGCCGGCGCCCAGCGTCAGGGCGGTGCCGCCGATCCAGGCCCCGGTGGCGTTGCCGAGGTTGAACGCACCCTGGTTGAGCGTCGAGGCGAGGTTCGGCGCGTCGCTGGCAGCCTCGACGACCCAGATCTGCAGCGGCGAGACCAGCGCGAAGGCGAGGCCCGACCACAGGACCAGCACGGCGACGGTCGGGATGGCGTGGTGGGCGACCGCCGCCAGGACCAGCAGCACCGCGACGATGCCGATGAACCCGCCGATGATCGTCGCCATCAGGCCCCGGTCGGCGAAGTGGCCGCCCGCGAGGTTGCCCACCGTGAGGCCGATGCCCGCGGCGAACAGCACCCCGGTGACGCCCTGCGACGAAAACCCGGTCACGCCAGTCAGGAACGGCGTGATGTAGGTGAACACCGTGAAAAAGCTGACCGAGGAGAGGGTCGAGATCAGCATCGGCCGCAGCACCGGCCAGCGCCCGAGCGCCCGGAACTCCTTGACCAGGCCGCCGCGGGTACCGGGCAGTCCGGCGGGCACGAACAGCTGGATCGCCAGCCCGGCCAGCAGGCCGATCACCACCACGGCCCAGAAGGTCGAGCGCCATCCGCTAACTTGACCCAGGGCCGTTCCCAACGGCACACCGAGGACGTTGGCCAGGGTCAGCCCGGCGAACATCAGCGAGACCGCCTGGGTCCGCTTCTCGCGCGGCACCAGATCGCGCGCCACAACGGCGCCGATCCCGAAGAAGGCCCCGTGCGCGAAGGCGGTGACGATCCGGGCTGCCATCAGCAGGCCGTAGCTCGGCGCCAGGGCGCAGCCGACATTGCCGATCAGGAAGACCGCCATCAGGGCGAGCAGGGCCGTCTTCCGGGGCAAGCCCGCGGTGGCGATCGCCACGATCGGCGCGCCGACGACGACGCCCATGGCGTAGCCGGACACGAGGTAGCCGGCCTGCGGAATGGTGACGCCGAAGCCGTGCGCCACCTCCGGGAGCAGGCCCATGATGACGAATTCGGTGGTGCCGATACCGAACGAGGCGACGGCGAGGGCGAGGATCGGCAGGGACAGCACGTCGGCTTCCTTCGTTCGGACGGCGGGCGTCGCTTTGTGCAACGCAGCATGACGAAGGATGGAGCAGCACGAATTTTTGCATAGCGATGCACACGCGACGCACGGTTGCGCCGCGTGCAAGGTCTCGACATCGACGATCCCGGACGATCAGGCCCGGGTGCTGCCGCGCTCGATCAGCCGCGGCGGGATCAGCACGCGCTCGCCGAGGGCCGATTCGGGTCCGGACATCCGGGCGATCATGGCCAGCGCCGCCTCGACCAGCGCCGGCACGTCCTGGTCGAAGCTGGTGAGATCGTAGCCGCCCCACCCCGCCGCCGGGATGTCGTCGTAGCCGATCACGCGGACCTCGTCGGGGACGCGCCGGCCGACGCGCCGCAGCGCGTCGATCGCGCCCAATGCGCAGAGGTCGTTGGCGCAGAAGACGCCGTCGACCGGGGCGTCCGCGCGAATCCGCATCGCCGCCTCGGCGCCGCCCTCATACGTGTAGGCGGATCCCGCGACGCGTGGCTCCGGCAGTCCTGCCGCGCGCAGGCCGTCGCGAAAGCCCGCGAGCCGCTCGGCGCTGGCCGGGCTGTCCGCCGGACCGGCGATGAAGGCCGGATGGCGCACGCCCCGGTCGTGAAGGAGCGCGGCGGCCTGCCGACCTCCCAGCGCGTTGTCCGAGCCGACCGAGCCGACCCGCGCAGCCGTAACCGGGGTATTGAACGAGACGACCGGGATCCGGGAGGCCGAGAGCGTCTCGGCGGCGTCCTGCGACAGGACCGCCAGGGCGCTGACGATCGCGTCGACCCGGTACTGGGCCAGGCGCGCCGCCACCGCGTCGAGGGTGTAGTCGCTGTCGACCGGGACCAGCACGATCTGGTTGCCGGCTTCCCGGAGCCGCGCCGCAAAGCTCTGGACGACGCGCGCGTAGAACGCGTTCTCCAGGCCCCCGACCACGAGGGCCACGAGACCCGACCGATCGGTCAGCATGATCCTGGGGATCAGGCTCGGCTGAAAGCCCAGGGTCTCGGCCGCCGCCAGGACCTTGTCGCGGGTCCGGGCCGACACGCTGGCACCCGGCGTAAAGGTGCGGGACACCGCCGATTGCGAGACCCCGGCGAGGCGGGCGACCTCGACCGACGTCGGGTAGCGCTTCGTGACCATGACCAGCGTGCATTGCTTCGCGATAGGACGCGCTTAGGTTGCGCGCCCGGTCCGGCGTGTCACGCTCCGGATCGTCCCCTGTCAAACGGAACCACGGCGTCCGGCTCGGATCCTACTCGGCCGGAACCTTCTTGCGTCCCCGGGTCTTCGGTGCGGCCGGAGCCGGCTCGTCCGGTGCGGGTGCTGCCGCGGCCCCGCGGGACTTGCGCCGCTGCTGGCCGAGGCCGAGGGCGCGGGCGAGTTCGGACCTCTGGGCCGAGTAGCTCGCAGCCGTCATCGGGTAATCCCGCGGCAGGCCCCATTTCTCGCGATAGGCCTCCGGGCTGAGCCCGCGCAGGGTCAGATGCCGGCGCAACGTCTTGTAAGGCTTACCGTCTTCGAAACTGACGATGTAGTCGTGCGTGATGGATTTCCGGATTTGCGCCGGGCTCATCTTCTCCACGACGGTCGTCGTCGATGCCCCCGAAGCCGCGAGGCTGTTCAGAGCCGCGTGAATGCCGCCGATCAATCCAGGAAGCTCCGAGGGCGGCACCGAATTGTTGGACACATAGGCCGCGATGATATCGACCGCCAGGTCAATGTGCTCGGCCTGCTCAGCTTCAGCGCTATCGTTCACGTTGAACCTCTGTCGTAGCAACTATCCGGCGCGGTGTATCCCGTACGGAATGTGTCGAATTCTGACAGAGGCTAACGGATCCGCGAGAAAAGCTCAATCGCTACTTTTCTGCAGTATCGAAATTTAAGAGTGACTGCACCGGGGCTTTAACAGCCGCGCTGGTTCGGTGTTGACCGCGCATTAACCATGCGGGCGCTAGCTTGCGTTAACCATATCGGCGACCGCGCAGGCGGCGGCGTGATCTGTTGATCCCGGCTCTTGGCGCCCGGGGCATAGGTGGAGGCCAAGAACAGGTGCGGATGGCGGGCGCTGATCGGCGGAGACGGCAGGAGATGCGGCTCGCCTTCGCGGCGCTGACGCTCGCGCTCGCCGCATCGCCGTCCGCGGCCCAGCGCTTCGACGCGATCAGCCCGGTCACCGGCCAGCCCGACAATCCCGGGATCGGCCAGGACACGGCGCCGAACGGCCTTCCCGCGCTGCGGCGGCGCGTTCCGGACGGTCTGTCCCGCGGCGACGGGCGCGCATCCACCGGTGGTGACGCCAACAGCGGCGAACAGACCGGCGGCGACAGCCTGCGCTCCCCCCTCTCCCCGGCGATCCCGACCCAGACCCAGTCGGGGCTCTCGCAGCTCGGGACCCGCATCACCGGCGGCGGCCAGCGCACCGGCGGTTCCACCACCGCCCCCAACAACCGCACGCCGTCGAGCCTGCTGCGCACCCGCGCCGCGCCGCCCCGGCGCATCGGCTCCTCGACCCGCCGGGTCACCCAGGAGGTGACACAGGTTCCGGCCCCGGCTCTGCGCTTGACCCCGGTGGTCCAGCAGGCCGTCGTCGGCGTGCCGGTCTCGCAGGTCCTGGCGTCGCGACCGGTCCTTCCGCTCTTCGCGATCACCCCGGCCCTGGGCCTGCTCACGCCCGGCTTCATCCTCGGCACGGACCTGGCGCGGCCGATCCCGACCGACCCGGCCTACGCGCCGATCGGCTATCGGATCGGGACCTTCACGGTGCTGCCGAGCTTCACGCAGAGCATCGGGTACGATTCGAACCCGGACCAGACCAGCCGACAGCTCGCCAAGGGATCGGTGGCCCTGCGCACCGAGGCAGCCGTCGACTTCCGCAGCGACTGGTCGTCGAGTTCGTTCCAGGGGGCGCTGCGCGGATCCTACCTGGAGACGCCCCAGAACGAGGCCGCCAGCCGGCCGGCCGCGGACGGCACGGTGCGCCTGCGCATCGACGTCAACCGCGACCTGCACGTCGATGCCGAGGGCCGCTTCTTGGTCGACACGCAGCGCACGTCGAGCCCGAACCTGCAGGCGGCCGCTGCGACCAGCCGGCCGCTGCTCGCGGTCTACGGCACGTCCCTGGGTGCCACGGAGACGTTCAACCGGCTGTCCGTGACCCTGCGCGGCTCGGTCGATCGCTCCCAGTTCGACAACGCTCAGCTCGCAGGCGGCGTGACCATCAACCAGGCCGACCGCAACCTGAACCAGTACAGCCTGCAGCTGCGCACGGCCTACGAGGTCAGCCCGGACCTAAGCCCGTTCGTAGACCTGCTCGGCGACACGCGCGTCTACGATCTGCGCCGGGACACCAACGGGATCCAGCGCGATTCGGATGGCATCGCCTTGATGGTCGGGGCGAGCTTCGGGCTGGCCCGCTCGATCACCGGCGAGATCTCCGCCGGCATCCAGCACCGTTCCTACGTCGACCCGACGTTGCGGGCGATCGATGCGCCGCTGGTCAACGCCGCCTTGGTCTGGAACCTGAGCCCGCTAACCACGGTGCGGCTCACCGCGGCCACGGGTGTGACCGAGACCACCGTGCTCGGCTCCAGCGGCATCTTCACCGAAGTCGCGACCCTGGAGGTCCAGCACGATCTGCTGCGCAACCTGTCGATCGTCTTCGGCGGCTCGTTCCTGAAGAACGACTACCAGGGCAGCACCATCCGCGAGAACGGCTTCTCCGCCACGGCGCGCCTCGATTACCGGTTCACCCGCTGGCTGACCTTGCGTGGCACGTACATCTACCAGCAGATCGACAGCACGGTGGCGGGATCGAGCTTCCGCGACAACACCTTCCTGCTCGGCGTGCGCGTGAATCCCTGAACCGTTCTCAGAATCGTTCGACCCAGGGGCGCAGCTCGAGCTCCGTGGTCCAGGCGCTGCGATCCTGGCGCAGCAGGTCGCGGTAGGCGCGGGCGATGGCATCCGGATCGAGGTGGCTGTCGGGCGCGTCCGCTGGCTCACCGCCGCGCGCCGGGTTCCGGATGGCGCCGTCGATCACCACGTGGGCGACGTGGATGCCCTGCGGCTGCAGTTCGCGGGCGAGGCTCTGTCCGAGGCCCCGCAGGGCGAACTTGCCCATCGCGAAGGGGGCCGAGCCGGCAAAACCCTTCACGCTGGCCGACGCGCCTGTGAGCAGGATCGCCCCGTGCCGGTGCGGCAGCATCCGCCGGGCGGCCGCCTGCGCCACCAGGAAGCCGCCATACGCGGACACCATCAGCGACTGCGCCACCGCTGCGGGATCGAGGTCGACCACGGGCCCGCGCAGCCGCCCGCTTGCATTGTAGACCACCACGTCGGGCGGACCGCCCAGCGCCGGCTCCATCCGGGCGAACAGGGCTTCGACCTGGCCGGGATCGCTCGCATCGCAGGCGTGGATTGCGGCGCCGGTCTCGGCCGCCAGGGAAGCCAGCTTGTCGACGTCGCGGGCGGCGAGGCCGACCTTCAGCCCGTCCGCCGCCAGCAGCCGGGCGAGCGACGCGCTGAGGCCGGAGCCGGCTCCGACGATCAGCGCGCGGGAATAATGCGGGGTCATGGGCCAACGCTCCGTTCGATCCCGTCAGGATGCCGCGCGGCGACGCTTGTTCAAGCCCCCGCTCGTTTCAGCCCTCACGCGCGCCGCCCGGCGAAGAATGTCCGCAGCAGCGCGGCCGCTTCGGTTTCGCGGAACCCGCCATAGACCTCCGGGGCATGGTGGCAGGTCGGCTGGTTGAACACCCGCGGTCCGTGCTCGACGCCGCCGCCCTTGGGGTCGGGGGCGCCGTAATAGAGCCGCCGGATCCGGGCGAACGAGATCGCGCCGGCGCACATCGGACAGGGTTCGAGGGTGACGTAGAGATCGCAGCCGGACAGCCGCTCGTCGCCGATGGAAGCGCAGGCTGCGCGGATCGCCAGGATCTCGGCATGGGCGGTCGGATCGTGCAGTGCCCGCGGCCGATTGTGGGCGACGGCCAGCACCACGCCGTCGCGCACGACCACCGCCCCGACCGGCACCTCCCCGGCCTCCGCGGCCGCGCGCGCCGCCGCGAAGGCGCGGTCGAACGCCCCCGCGGCGTTCGCGGTTTCGTGCTCAGCGTCCTGGATCGGATTGGCCGTCACGGTGTTTATCACCCCATCGCCGGGACAGGCACCGACCGGCGCCGGAAGCCGATCCAGGTCAATGTTAATGCCTGGAACATTCCTCTCATCGTCACCGTTGCCTCTACGATTGCGGCGCCGCCGCGAGAGATTGGACGGAAGGAAACGCCATGAGCAGCACCACGGACAAGATCAAGGGCGCCGCCAACGAGGCCCTGGGCAAGGCCAAGCAGGGCCTCGGCGACGTGACCAACAACGACAAGATGAAGGCCGACGGCGCGGCGCAGGAGCTCAAGGGCAAGGCCCAGAGCACCGTGGGTGATGCCAAGGGCGCCGTGAAGTCGGCGACCGACAAGATCTGAACCTTCATGAATGACGGGATCGGAATCCGCCCCTCGCGGGTTCCGATCCTGAACCGGCTGAATTTCGTGAGGATGCCATGATCGGTTGGGCTATCACGTTTCTCGTCGTCGCCCTCGTGGCGGCGCTCCTGGGTTTCGGCGGCATCGCCGGCACGGCCGTCGAGGCGGCCAAGATCATCTTCTTCGTCGCGATCGCCCTGTTCCTGATCTCCGCCGTGTTCGGCGTGATGCGGGGACGATCCCCGAGGCTTTGAACGGCGCACTGGCGCGCGGATCTTTCGGGGCGGTCCGGCTGGGCCGCCCCTTTTGCGTTCGCGGGTTGCGCGTCGTCAGGTTGTGCATCCGCGGATGCTCAACCCGTCTCGCCTGTCCGGGCCGGCTCTGGTATGGCCGGCTCATGAGTGACTTGCCGAAAGACGACGGTCCGGGGGCTTCTGCCCAACCGGACACCGACACCACGCGGACCGAGCGCTGGAAGCCCGCCACCGACGCGGGCAGCGAATCCGAGACGAAGCCCAAGGGCAAGTCTTCGCCGAGCGACCCGAGCCCGCCTCAGCAGGCGGTCGCCGCCGAGCCCGTTGCCGAGGCCACGGAACCGGAGGCCGAGGCGCCGACCCCGCCGGGCGAACGCATCGCCAAGGCGATGGCGCGGGCGGGCATCGCCTCCCGCCGCGACGCGGAGGCAATGATCCTGGCCGGTCGCGTGAGCGTCAACGGCGAGACCCTGACCTCCCCGGCACGGAACGTCACCGACGACGACACGATCCTGATCGACGGCGAGCGCATGCCGGCGCGCGAGCGCAGCCGCCTGTGGATCTTCCACAAGCCGCGCGGCCTGGTGACCACCGCCCGCGACCCGGAAGGCCGCCAGACGGTGTTCGAGGTGCTGCCCGAGGATCTGCCGCGGGTGGTCGCAGTCGGCCGGCTCGACATCAACACCGAAGGCCTGCTGCTTCTCACCAACGACGGCGGTCTCGCGAAGGTGATCGCCCATCCCGATACCGGCTGGCTGCGCCGCTACCGCGTCCGTGCCCACGGCGACACCGACCAGGCCCAGCTCGACAAGCTCGCCAAGGGCGTCACCATCGACGGGATGGAGTACGGCCCGATCGAGGCGACCCTGGACCGCGTGCAGGGCGACAACCTTTGGCTCACGCTGGGCCTGCGCGAGGGGAAGAACCGCGAGGTCAAGCGTATCCTTGAGCATCTCGGCCTGTCGGTGAATCGGCTGATTCGCCTGTCCTTCGGGCCCTTCCAGCTCGGCGACATCGAAGTCGGCCTGGTCGAGGAGGTGCGCATGCGCGTGCTGAAGGACCAGCTCGGCAAGGCGCTGGCCGAACAGGCTGGAGTCGATTTCGAGAGCCCGGTGCGCGAGCCGATCGGCGCCTTCGGCAGCCCCAAGAAGGCCGAGCGTGCCCCTGCGCCCGCCAACACCCGCAATGCCGCGCGGCCCGCGCCGGCACCCCGGGTCTCGACCGGCGGGGCGGGATCCGGTCCGCGCCGCTCCGCGTGGCGGTCGGATGAGGAATCCGGCAAGCCGCGGGCGGCCCGCGTGCCGCGCCGGGGCGAGGATCCCCGCGCGTCCCAGGCTGCCGCGGCCGAGCGGGGCCACGAGCGGGTCGGCTCGATACGCACCGGAGATCGCCGGGTCGTGGTCGAGCGCCTGTCGGCGAGCCCGGTCGCGCCGGCACCGGAGGAGCAGCCCCGGCGTCGTTACGCCGATCGCGGCGCCCCCGATGGCGCGCAGCGTGGCGCCCCCGGCCGCTCGGATCGCGAGAGCTGGGGCAATCGCGGACCGGCTCCGCGGAACGACAGAGGTCCGGGCGACCGGCCGGGCTTCGGTGACCGGTCCGGGCCGCGCGATGCGCCCCGGGGCGCACCCGGCCGGCGGGACGACGCACGGCGGGACGATCGCCGCGACGGCAGGCCGCCCGAACGCCGGGACCGGCCGTTCGGAGGTTCATCCGCCGACGGCCCGCCCCGCGGCAATGGCGGCTTCCGGAGCGAGCGCTCCGGACCCGGGGGCAAGCCGGCCTTCGGCGGACCGAAGCCGGCGGGCGCGCGCCCCGGCGGCAAGCCGGGCGGATTCGGCGGGAAGCCCGGCGGTTTCGCGGGCAAGGGCGGCGGCGGATTTGCCGGGAAAAGCTCGGGCGGTTTCGGAGGCAAGAGTGCTGGCGGCTTTGCCGGCAAGGGCCCGGGCGGCAAGCCGGGCGGGCGTCCCGGCGGCTTCAAGGGCGGCGGCAAGCCCGGCGGCGGTGGCGGCGGTGGCGGTGGCGGTCGTCCGCCGCGCGGAGGCCGATGAGGATCGTCGGCGGCGCGTGGCGCGGCCGTAGGCTCGCGACCCCGCGCACCGACGCGATCCGGCCGACCTCCGACCGGCTCCGGGAATCGCTGTTCAACGTGCTGACCCACGCCTACGACGAGGTCGTCGCCGGGTCGCGGGTGCTCGACCTGTTCGCCGGCACGGGAGCGCTGGGCTTCGAGGCGCTGTCGCGCGGCGCGGCCTACGCGCTGCTGGTCGACGAAGGAGCCGAGGCCCGTGCGGTGATCCGGTCGAACATCGAGGCGTTCGGCGCCGAGGGGGTGACCCGGCTGTTTCCGCGCGACGCGACGCGCCTCGGTCCGGCCGGGGCCACGGCTCCGTTCTCGCTCGTCTTCTGCGATCCGCCCTACAATCGTGGGCTTGCGCCGCAGGCGCTGGCAAGCGCCGCCAACGGCTCCTGGCTGTCGCCGGGCGCCCTGGCCGTGGTGGAGGAAGCCGAGGGCGTCCAGTTGGACTGGCCCGCGGGCTTCACCGCGCTGGAGCGACGGGTCTACGGCGACACCGCGGTGTCCGTGGCGCGGTTCGCCGCCTGAGGGCGCCTCAGTCGCGAACGTCCGCTGCGATCTCGGGCCCGAAATGGATCGCCAGCCAGATCGTCGGCGAATCGGTACGCTCGACGCGGTGCCGACGACGGGGCTCGATCAGGACGGTATCGCCGGCCGACACGGTGCGCGGCGCGTGCTCGTCGGCGAAGCGTAAGTCGGCGGATCCCACAAGCACCGCCACCCATTCGGCATGGGGCTGATCGTAGTGGAATCCCGGCGGGCTGGCCTGTCCGGTCGAGACGATGCGCTCCACCCGCAGGCCCGGCGCCGTGTGCAGGACGGTGACAACCTCCTCGGCCGCTGCAAGGTCGAGATCGGCGTAGAGGTTCGTCAGGTCTAAAGCGGACATCGCCCGCGCCTCCCGAAATGGCTTCGCGAGACGACGTGTGTCAGCGGACGGGGCCGGTCAACCGATGCCGACCGGGGCGTCAGGCCGACGGTGCGGCCACGCCGTTGGTTGTGGCTCGGTGCGGGGCGCCGTCCGCCGCTGTGGGACCATGTCCGATCCGGGCCGCGGACTTCACGAGCGCGATGACGTCCCGGCGCATCTGATCGTCGCCGATCTGATTGTAGGCGCGGAGCAGTTCCACGGCACCGGCGATCCGGAGCAGCGCGGGGCCGTTCTCGGAGGCGGCCTCCGGCTCGGGCTCGAAGAAGCTCGAGACCGGGACGCCGAGGCGCTCGGCGATCGCCTGGAGGCGACCCGCGCCGACCCGGTTCTTGCCGGTCTCGTACTTCTGGACCTGCTGGAAGCTGACGCCCAGCGCGCTCGCCAGCGCGGATTGGCTCAGCCCGTTGGCCGCGCGCAGGAACGCGATGCGGCTGCCGACCCCGTGATCGATGGCCGTGGTCTGTTTCGGCTTGGGGGTTGGGTTGGACATGGTGGAGAGTCCGAACTTCTTCAGGTTGCGGCGGGCGTGGTCGTGCGGATCTTAAGCCGCAGCTCACAACCCACAGGTGCAACATTGAGCGGCCAAGGTCCAGCCGGGTCGCATGTTGATGCCACAGTGCAGCTGAGTGTGCAATGAATGGTCACGCTTGCGCGACCATGCAGGGCGAGCATAGCCACCTTGGTTTCTCAATGGCTTCAAGGCGATCGATACAGAGTGCAACGGCCGATCAATTCTGGCATCACCGACTACGCAGACGGGGACTTCCGGCAACCGGTCGTCCTTGCACGATTGCCTACGGCGCAAGTGATTCGGTTTTGTCTAAACTGGCGGGATGCGGATCGGCGCCGATTCGGTCGCCGCGGATCCTTGTCGATCACGCGGCGGGGCCGAGCCAGTCGGTGACGATGCGAAGTTGTTCCGCGTCGAGCAAGGCCGGGGCGTGGCCGCAATCCGGGATCTCGATGCGCTCGGTGGGCGGTCCGCGGCGGGTCATCTCGTCCGCGGTCGAGGCGAGGAGCAGCTCCGAGCGCTCGCCGCGCAGCAGCAGCACCGGGCAGGTGATCGCGTCCCATTCGCGCCACATGCTGACGCTGTAGACCCGGCCGGGCCGGAAGGCGTCGCCGATGGCCGGGTCGTGGTGGGGGCGCCAGCCGCCGTGGGGCTCGGGGAAGAAGCTGTGCTTGGCGATGTGGCGCCACTGCTCGTCCGTCAGCGGGCCGAAGGCCGCCAGGACGGTCCGAAGGCGCGACTCGCCCGAGGCCAGGTTGTGGTGAAGCCGCGGAGCATCGCGCAGTCGTGAGCCGATATGGCGGATCGGCGCCCAGGGCAGGAACGGCCCGATATCGTTGATCACCATCCGGCGTATCGGGGTGTTGGCGGAGGCCGCCAGCACCATCCCGGTGAGGCCGCCGAGCGACGTGCCGACCCAGTCGATCTTGCCCGTGATCCGCAGGTGACCGATCAGCGCCGCCATGTCGGCGGCGTATTGGGGCAGGCCGTAGAGCTCCGGATCCTTCAGCCAGCCGCTCAGCCCGCGCCCGGGCAGATCGGGGCACACCACCCGGTAACCCATCTTCGCCAGCTTGTAGCCGAGGGGATCGAAGTCCCGGCCCTGCCGGCTCAGGCCGTGGACGCACACGACCACGTGCGGGCTGTCCGGGTCGCCCCATTCGACATACGCGATCCGATGGAAGTCGTGCGGCGCGTAGGCCGCGAAATGACCGGCCCGGAACGGCACGTCGGCACGGCTGAGATCGTCCAGGCGCGGCATCGGCTCGGGGGCGGCCGCCTCAGGCCTCTCGGCGGCGGCGGAGGTCACGGGGTATCCGTGCGCGATGCGGCCTCACGCGCCAGGCGGGTCGTGGTCTGGTGCAGGTCGACCATCTGGTCGGTGAGGCGGCGCGACTGCTCTTGCATGAACGTCACGTGCAAAGCCGCCACCTCGCGGGCGTCGGCCGCTTTCGCGAGGCGTTCGGCGAAATCCAGTGAGGCCCGGACGTTGGTGTCCGAGGCGACCAGCATGCGGTGCCCGATCTCCCGCATCGCCGCCATCGAGTGGCCGGCATTGTCCTCGAACGCGTTGTAGAGGCGCGCCCCGGCGGCCTCCCATTGCTCGCGCATCCTGCGGGTGCCCGCGACGTTGCTGTCGGAAAGCTGGTGTGCGGTCTCCCGGCTCGAGCCCATCACCGAGCGCCAGCCCTCGAACGTCTGGGACATCGAGGTTTCGAAGGCGTTCAGCGCCATCTCGCCGGCTTCGGCGAAGTGTTCGTAGGCCTCGCGGACCCGGGCAACACTGCCCTCGGCCATCTCGCGCCCGGCCTGTGGCGGCCGAACCATCGGTAGATTGTCGTCCTTCACGAGCCCCTCCCCCGCCAACTGCCATGACCGCCCGGTCAGGCACCGGATCCGGCATCCGTCAGGGCGGGGCCGCCGTCAACCGCTGCAGCGTGACAGACCTCGGGCCACCCCGCCGGGTCCTCCGCGCCGGGTCCTCCGCGCCGGCGCGGCCGATGATGACCGACACCGGCTGTAACCAGCACCCCGATTGACAGTCCGGACGGACGCGACGTCATCTCTCTGCCTGCGCACGCCACGCCAGCCGCCCGATCAGAAGGCCCACCGATGACGGAGACAGTTCCGCCCCGCGCGGCCGCCCGGGACTCCGATTCTCATCCGTTCGAGACCGGGCTAGACCGGAACCGGGCGAACTACGTCCCGCTCACGCCGGCCAGCCTGCTGGCCCGGGCCGCCGCCTCCGTCGGGGCGCGGGTCGCGGTGATCGATGGGGATCGCCGTCTGACCTACGGCGAGCTGTACGCGCGGTGCCGCCGCCTCGCCTCCGGCCTGGCCGGGCGCGGGATCGGGCACCTCGACACGGTGGCGATCCTGGCGCCCAACGTGCCCGAGATGATCGAGGCGCATTTCGCCGTGCCGATGCTGGGCGCGGTGCTGAACCCGCTCAATACCCGCCTGGATCCGGCGACCATCGCGTTCTCCCTCGACCATGGCGGTGCCCGGGTGCTGATCGTCGAGGCCGAGTACGGTGCGCTGGCCGCCCGGGCGCTCACCGATCGCGCCGAGCCTATCCTGATCGTGGAGATTGGCGCCACCGGCATCGCCGGCGCGGTCCCGTACGAGACCCTGCTCGCCGGGGGCGACCCGGACTATGCCTGGCCCGGGCCGGCCGACGAGTGGCAATCGCTCTGCCTGCTCTACACCTCGGGCACCACCGGCGACCCGAAGGGCGCGGTCTACAGCCATCGCGGCGCCTACCTTCAGGCGCTCGGCAACGCGGTCACCTTCGGCCTCACCGCGGAGAGCGCCTATCTCTGGACCCTGCCGATGTTCCATTGCAGCGGCTGGTCGTACCCCTGGGCGAGCGTGGCGGCCTGCGCGACGCAGATCTGCCTGCGCAAGGTTGAGCCGGCGGCGATTTTCTCGCTGATCGCCCGGCACCGCGTGACGCACCTGTGCGGCGCGCCGATCGTGCTCTCGATGATCGCCCACGCGCCGGCCTCGGACCGCGTGCCCTTCCGGCATCGGGTGCGCTGCGCGGTGGGCGGGGCCGCGCCGTCCTCGACGATCATCCGCACCATGGAGGAACTCGGCTTCGAGGTGACGCACCTCTACGGCGCCACCGAGAGCTACGGGCCGGCCACCGTCTGCCTGGAACAGCCCGACTGGGCAGACCTCCCGGACCAGGACCGCTACGCCCGGATGGCGCGCCAGGGCGTCGCGCTGGCGACCCTGGAGGGTGTCGTCGTGTTCGATGCCGCCACCGACCGGCCGGTGCCGCAGGACGGCACCACGGTCGGCGAGATCTGTCTACGCGGCAACACGGTGATGAAGGGCTATCTCGGCAACCCCGAGGCCACCGCGCGGGCGTTGGCCGGCGGCTGGTACCGCACCGGCGACCTCGCGGTCTGGCACCCCGACGGCTCCGTGGAGATCAAGGACCGGGCCAAGGACATCATCATTTCGGGCGGCGAGAACATCTCCAGTCTGGAGGTCGAGGAGGTGCTGATGCGCCATCCCGCCGTGATGCTGGCGGCCGTGGTGGCGCGCCCGGACGAAACCTGGGGCGAGAGCCCCTGCGCCTTTTTGGAGATGAAGCCGGGTGCGGCCGCTCCCACCGACCGCGAGCTGATCGATTTCTGCCGGGAGCGGATGGCCCGGTTCAAGGTGCCCAAGACGGTGGTTTTCGGCCCCCTGCCGAAGACCTCGACCGGCAAGATCCAGAAGTTCGTCCTGCGCGAGCAGGCCCGGGGGCTGTCGGATCCTGTCTGACGGCGGGTATCCCACCTGCCCCCTCATCGTGAGGAGCCCGCCTCAGCGGGACTCGAAGGAGCCCTCCGTCGAGGGCTCCGCTCCGAGGCGCCGCCTCAGAGGCCGTGGGTCTCTCGATTCATCGCTCGCGACAGACGATGACGCTGCAGCATTCCTTTGAAGGTTCATCCAGGCTCGCGATCCCAGGTGGGACGTCCCCCCGAAGGTTTGCACCCGAGGTCGATGACGGAGCGCGACGCGCCCCCTCTCCCGTGCGGGAGAGGGCTGGGGTGAGGGATCAGGTCTTTCCGGAAAACGCGCATCCCTCACCCTGCCCCTCTCCCGCACGGGAGAGGGGACCCGCGGCTCATGCCGGCGGCATAGGCCCGTCCGGCGCCGCTAAGGCGTCGGGTGCATGGAAATCGAAGGATGATCGATCGAAAAACTCACAGCCTCTCAGGATGAGGGGGTGGGTTGGATATCCCCGGGTTCGAGCGTCAGGCTGCGGGCTTCGACGGCTTCCAGATGTCGGCGGCGGCCTCGGTCGCGGTGCTGAGGCGGGTGTGCAATTCCGGATCGGCATCGCGTGCGCCGGATCGAATCAAGTCGACCAAGTCGTCCAGGGCGTCATGGTCCGCGCCGCCCAACAGCCGCGCGCTGGCCTCCCCGAGCCGGTCCGCCTGTGCGATCTCCCGGGCGGCGATGCCGATCGCGTTGGCGACCATCAGGGCGACGTAGCGCGGGCGGCCGGTGAGGCCGGGGACGACCTCTTCCGTCAGCGCCCGGCGGGCGGCATCGAGGAGCGCGGCGCCGGAGGGTACGTCCTGCATTGTCAGCTCCAAGTCTCCGGGGCGGTCGCCCGCAGGATCGTCCGCTCCAGCTCGGGTACCATTCGGCCGGTGAGCGCCAGTTCCAACGAGAATTCCCGGCCCGAGACGTGGCGGGCGCCCTGTTCGAGGGCGATCACCGCCCAGCGCAGATGCGCCATCACCTCCCAATAGGCGACGCTCGCCTGATCGATGGTCCGGCCGCTCTCCTGCGTGTACCCCCGGTAGAACGACGCCCGGGAGCCGATGCCGCCGGCCTCCAGATCCGTTCGGCCGAAGCGCCAGCAGGCGGCGCAGAACCAGCCGAGATCCTGTGCGGGATCGCCCCAGCCGGCGAATTCCCAATCGAGGATCGCGGTCAGGCCCGATGCATCCACCATGTAATTTCCGGTGCGGAAATCGCGATGCACCAGGGACGGCGCCGGACAATCCGGCGCGCGAACCTCGCCCCAGCGCAGCCCCCACTCGATCGCCGGACGCTTGGCGCCGATCCCGTCGAGGCTGGCGCGCAGGCGGGCGATTTCGGCCAGCGCCGGCTGCTTCTCGGGCTCTCCGAGGAAGGCGAGCGCGGCCGGCACCTCGCGCGGGTCGAGCGCGGCGTGGATCCGGGCGAGTTCGCGGCCGAGCGTCTCGGCCAGAAGCTCCCGGTCGCCGCCGAGGCTCAGGTCCTTGGCGATGCGCGGCCCGAGGCCGACACCCTCGACCAAGCCCATCAGCGCGAATGGCGCGCCCACCACGGCGGGATCGGCGCAGAAGCCGACCGGTTCCGGCACCCGCACGCCGGCCTTCCAGACCGCCTCCAGGATCCGGAATTCCTCCGCCCGGGACCGACTCGACGCGATGGTCGCGGCGGCGTCCATGCGCAGCACGAAGCCCCGGACGGTGTCGCCGATCCGGCAGCGGACCAGTCGGTTCTCCTGGATCGAGCCGCCGCCGAGGGGCTGGACCGCCTCGATGGCGAGATCCGGACAGCCGAGATGCGAGGCGATCCAGTCGCGCAGCTGCGCCTGTTCCATCCGCTAAAGCCCCGACACGAGGTGGCCGCCATCGACCGCGACGACGCTGCCGGTCATGTACGAGCCCGCCGCGGAGGCGAGCAACAGCAGCGGCCCATCGAGTTCCGACGCCTCGCCCAGCCGACGCTGCGGCACGCGCTTGATCAGCGCCTTGCCGGGTTCGGATTCGAAGAACGCGTCGTTCAGCTCGGTGGCGATGTAGCCGGGCGCGAGGGCGTTCACCCGGATCCCGTGGCGGGCCCATTCCAGGGCGAGGCTCTTGGTGAGCTGGACCACCCCGGCCTTGGAGGCGGCGTAGGGCGCCAGCCCACCGGCGACCCGCAGGCCGAGGATCGACGCGATGTTGACGATGCTGCCGCCGGAACCATGCCGGACCATGCGCCGCCCGGTCGCCTGCGCGACGAGCCAGACGCCCTTCAAATTGGTGTCGAGGACGGAGTCCCAATCGGCCTCGTCCAGCTCGAGGGCCGGCTTCGTTGCGGTGACGCCGGCATTGTTGACGAGCACCGCCACGGGCCCGAACCGCGCCTCGGCGGCATCGAGCGCCCGCTCGACGCTCGCGGCGTCGGTGACGTCCATGACGATCGCCTGCGCCTCGCCGCCTTCCCCTTCGACCCGGGCGACGGTCTCGGCCAGCGCGTCGGCCCGCCGGGCGCAGAGCGACAGGCGGGCGCCGGCTTTAGCCAGCGTGCCGGCGAAGTGGCGGCCGAGGCCGCTGGAGGCGCCGGTGACAAGCACGTGCCGGCCGGTGAGATCGAACAAGCCGGCCATCTCAGTGCAACCGCTCGATCGCCATGGCGATGCCCTGTCCGCCGCCGATGCACATGGTGACGAGCCCGTAGCGGCCATTGACCCGGGCGAGTTCGTAGAGCGCCTTGACGGTGACGATCGCCCCCGTAGCGCCGAGCGGGTGGCCAAGCGCGATGGCGCCGCCGTTCGCGTTGACCTTGGCGGGGTCGAGATCCAGGGCGCGGGAGACCGCGCAGGCCTGGGCCGCGAAGGCCTCGTTCGATTCGATCACGTCGAAGTCGGCGGCGCGCAATCCCGTGCGCGCCAGCAGGCGCTCCACGGCCGGCACCGGACCCATGCCCATCTCGGAGGGATCGACTCCGGCATGGGCGTAGCCGACGATCCGGGCGAGTGGCCTGGACCCGTCACGCTCGGCCGCCGCCGCGCTCGCCAGCACGACGATCGCCGCGCCGTCATTGAGGCCGGAGGCGTTGCCGGCGGTGACGCTGCCGGTCTTGGAGAAGGCCGGGCGGAGCTTAGCGAGGTCCTCGGCGCTGGTGGCCTTCGGGTGCTCGTCGGTGTCGAATCCCACGGTCTCGCGCTTGCGCTGGACCGCGACGGCCAGGATCTGCTCGCGGAACCGGCCCTCGCGGATCGCATGGGCGGCCCGGGCCTGGCTCTCGGCCGCGAACGCGTCTTGCATGGCCCGGGAGATGCCGTAGCGCTCGGCCACGTTCTCGGCGGTGACGCCCATATGGCCGTTGCCGAACGGGTCGTTCAAAACGCCGACCATGTAGTCGATCAGGGTCGCGTCGCCCATGCGCTGGCCGAACCGCCCGGTCTCCAGGAGATGCGGCGACCGGCTCATGCTCTCGGCGCCCCCGGCGACCGCCACCTCGGCATCGCCCAGCATGATCGCCTGCGCGGCCGAGACAATCGCCTGCAGGCCGCTGCCGCACAGGCGGTTGACCGTGAGCGCCGGCACGGCCTGGGGGATCCCGCCCTCCATGGCGGCGACCCGGGCGATGTAGGCATCGCGCGGCTCGGTCGGGATGACGTTGCCGATCACCACGTGGCCCACCGCCTCCGGCGCGGTCCCTGACCGCTTCAGCGCTTCCGCGACGCATTGCGCCGCCAGCTCGGCCGGCGGGATCGCCGCGAGCGAGCCCCCGAAGGTGCCGATCGCGGTGCGCACCGCGCCGGTGATCACGACATCCGTCATGTCTCTCGGACCTTTCCTCTCGTCGGCTGAGCGCCGATCCGGGCGCTCCCGGTGCCGGTTTTTGTTCTTTGCTGGCGAATGAGCGGACAAACGGTCATCGCAACCGCGCCGTCATCCTCAGGTGCCCGCATCAGCGGGCCTCGAAGGCGCCCTCCAGTCCGTCGCGCGATCCCTGGAGGCCTCCTTCGAGGCGGCTTGGCCGCACCTCAGAATGAGGACGGTGGATTGGACGTCCACCTTGCCCCGGTGGGAGGACAACCGTCACCCCTCCAAACCCCAGGTCCAAAACGAATCGCCCTCGGCTTCGAGGTTGCGGTTGAGCACCATCTTGTGGACTTCGTCGGCCCCGTCCACCAGCCGGGCCTGGCGGGCGTAACGGTAGATCCATTCGAGCGGCGTGTCGGTGGAGTAGCCCCGGGCGCCGTTGATCTGGATCGCGATATCGGCCGCCGCGTGGATCAGGTTGGCCACGTGGACCTTGGCCATCGAGACTTCCTTGCGGGCAAAGCTGCCCTGGTCCAGCGCCCAGGCGGCCTTCATCACCAGCAGCCGGCCGATCTCGATCCGCATGGCGAGGTCGCCGAGCATGAGCTGGATGCTCTCGCGGTCGGCGAGCCGGATGCCGAAGCCGTGCCGCTCGCCCGCATAGGCCCGGGCGATCTCGACGCAGCGCTTCGACAGGCCGAGCCAGCGCATGCAGTGCGTGAGCCGCGCCGGACCGAGGCGGATCTGCGTCAGCTTCAGACCGTCGCCTTCGGTCATCAGGACGTTCTCGGCCGGGATCTCCAGCCCGTCGAACAGCAATTCGCAGTGGCCGCCGTGCTCCTCCGGGCCCATGATCGGGATCCGGCGCAGGATCTCCCAGCCGGGCTGGTCCTTGTGGAACAGGAAGGCGGTGAGCCCCTTGCGGGCGTCGTCGGAGGTGCGCGCCATCAGGATGAAATGGGCGGCCTCCTCGGCCCCGGTGATATACCATTTGCGGCCGGTGACGACGTAGGTGTCGCCCCGGCGCTCGGCCCGGGTCTGGATCATGCCAGGATCGGAGCCGCCACCGGGATGCGGCTCGGTCATGGCGAAGGCGGAGCGGACCTCGCCGCGCACGATCGGGTCGAGCCAGCGCGCCTTCTGGGCCGGGGTCGCGACCTTCTCCAGCACCATCATGTTGCCGTCGTCGGGGGCGGCGGAGTTGAACACGACCGGCCCGAAGATCGAGCGGTTCATCGCCTCGTAGCAGACCGCCATGCCGACCTTGTCGAGGCCGGCCCCGCCGGTCTCGGGCTTGAGCTGCAGGCACCACAGCCCCTCGGCCTTCGCGAGGCCGCGCAGCCGCGCCAGCTCGGTGAGGCTGATATTGCCGTGCCCGTCATAGGCCGCCGGGTCCGATTCCAGCGGCACGACATACGCATCCACGAAGGCCGCGATGCGCGCGCGGTAATCCTCGACGCGGCGGGAGATGGTGAAATCCATGGTCGCGGGCTCCGGCGGCGGCGCGATGCGGGTCAGAGAGGTTGATGCGCGAGAGGAGGGGTATCAGGTCTTCGGTCCAGAAAAAGCACGCCCCCGAAGTCGGCATCGTGGGACAGGCGCTGGCTGGTGTCGCGCCCCGCCCGCAGGCGACGTTGGCTAAGACGTGGCGGAGACGAGCGGTTTCTCCAGGGCCGATCGGACCTGTTCGGGCATCCGATCGATGACGTGGAGATAGCCGAGCGCAGCCGGATCCGGCTTACGTCGGCCGGTCTCCCAATTGCGGATGGCCGACAACCTATCGGCGGCCGAACAGCCGCTCGATATCGGACAACTTCAACGCGATCGAGGTCGGGCGGCCGTGGTTGCATTGCCCGGAATTGGGCGTTGCCTCCATCTCGCGCAGGAGCGCGTTCATCTCCTCCGGGCGCAGGCGACGGCCGGCGCGGACCGAGCCGTGGCAGCTCATGCGCGACAGGATCGCGTCCAGGCGCCGCCCGAGCGGGCCGCCCTCTGCCGCGGGGGCTCCACCCTCCTCATCGCCGCTGGCTTCCAGCGCGTCGAGGATATCGGTGACGAGATCGCGCACGGAGGCGCCGACCAGCGCGGCCGGCACCTCGCGCACCAGCACGGCACCGGTGCCGAACGCCTCGATCGACAGGCCGAGGCGGTCGAGGTCCGGGGCCGCGGCGACAAGGCGCTCGGCGGCGTCCGGGCTCATCTCGATAACGTCTGGGATCAGCAGGCCCTGGCGGGCGATGCCGCCCTGGGCCCGCTCCGCCTTCATGCGCTCGTAGACCAGGCGCTCGTGGGCGGCGTGCTGATCGACGATCACCAGGCCGTCCCGGGTCTGGGCCAGGATGTAGGTCTCATGGATCTGGGCTCGCGCCGCGCCGAGCGGGTGGTCGATGGCCTCGGCCGCCTCGACCACCGGCCGGACATCCGCCTGGGGTGGGGCTGCGAGATCCGCCTCGGGCGACGGCGCGAACGGTGCCTGCGGAGCCTCGCCGAACCCCTGCGTGTCGCCGAAGACGGGCTCCGGCTCGGGTGTCGGTTGCCAGCCGTCCGGCCTCCAGCCTTGGGCTCGGCTGTAGCCCGACGGCGCCGCCACCGAGGGCGTGTTCGCCGGGAAGAAGCTCGGGCGGGCGGACCGGAACAGACTCGGCGCGACAGCGCCGGTATGGGTCGCGAGCGCGGGGCCGGCCGGCCGCAGGGCGTCGAGGGTCCGGCTGGCCCCGGTGGTGGCCGCCCGCGCGCCGCCCCGGCGCAGGGCATCGTGGATCGCGCTGACCACGAGCGCCCGCACCAGACCGGGCTCGCGGAACCGCACCTCGGTCTTGGCGGGGTGGACGTTGACGTCGACCAGGTCGGAATCGCACGCGATGGCGAGCCCGAGCACCGGGTGCCGGTCGGAGGCGAGCGTGTCGGCATAGGCGCCCCGCACCGCACCGAGCAGCAGGCGGTCACGCACGGGGCGGCCGTTGACCACGAGGTGGATGTAGCCGGCGGCCCCCCGGTGATAGGTCGGCAGGCCGACATGGCCGGTGACCGAGAAGCCTTCCCGGGCAAGCGACACCGGCAGCGCGTTGGCGGCGAAATCCGCGCCCAGCACGGCGGTCAGGCGGCGCAGCTCGCCCTCGGGGCCGGTCTCGGCCGGCAGCAGCAGCGGCTGCCCCGCATCGGCGCGCAGCGTGAAGCGGATGCCGCGCTGGGCAACGGCGAGCCGCCGCAGGGTCTCCGCGATGGCGGCGTTCTCGGCGCGGTCGGATTTCAGGAACTTCAGCCGCGCCGGCGTCGCGGCGAACAGCTCGGTCACCTCGATCCGGGTGCCGCGCTGGGCCGGGGCCGGACGGACCGGGCCCTTCACGCCGGCCTCGACGGTGAGGCTCGCCCCGGCCTCGGCACCTTCTGGACGGGTGGTGATCGCGAGCCGGGACACGGCGCCGATCGAGGGCAAAGCCTCGCCGCGGAATCCCAGCGTGTCGATGGCCGAGAGGTCGCCGCCGGGCAGCTTCGAGGTCGCGTGGCGCTCGACGCACAGAGCGAGGTCGTCCGGGCCCATGCCGCGGCCGTCGTCGATCACCCGGATCAGCCGCCGACCGCCGTTCTCCACCACCACCTCGATGGTGCGGGCCCCGGCATCGATCGCGTTCTCGACCAGCTCCTTCACGGCCGAGGCCGGGCGCTCGACCACCTCGCCCGCCGCGATGCGGTCAACAAGGATCGGGTCGAGACGGCGGATGACGGGCGAAAGGGTGGACATCGACGCCCACGATAGCGGCTGGGCGGCGGCGCTCCTAGATCGTCGTCCCCGAAATCAGAGCCGGAACGGCGATCGAGGCTTCTGTTTCTACGTCATCTTTTTCCGAAAGCCGGAATCCACCTGTCGGGATGATGCTCTCGCGCACCCGATGACAGGGACCGTGTCGCGAAGCCGCGGCGCTCAGGCGCGGCGGCTCGATCCGCCCAGCGAAATGCGGCTGCCGGCGGGCCGGGCGCCATGGCTCGGCGCCTTGTAGGGGCGACGCGACGCGTCATACAGGGCGGTGCCGACGACCCCAGCGGCCCGTCGCAGGGTGGCGCCGTCGCAGGTCGCAGCGACGCGCACGCCGATCTCGTGGGTATGGCTGCGGCCGTACAGCCAGACCGCGAGGCGTGCCCGGGTCGCCTCGGGGATGCCGTCGAGGATGTACGTCGCGGTGTCGGCGTCGGCCTTGATCAATTGGCCGACGGTCTCCGGCGGGATCGGGCAATCCGCCGCCGGATCATCGATGCTCAGCGGCTGGGTCTTCGTCATGGTCAAACCTGTCAGCCTAGGAACTGCAGGTTGAGCGGGTGTGGTTAATGATCCGTCAACGAACCGGCACCCGCCGCGTCTCACAGCGGCTTGCGGATGATCCGGGCGATCAGGCCGACGATGCCCTCGCGGAACAGCAGCACGCAGAGCACGAAGACGCAGCCCTGGATGATGGTCACCCAGGCGCCGAACTGGGCCAGGTAGGTCTCCATGGTGACGATCACCATCGCGCCGACGATCGGCCCGAACACCGTGCCCATGCCGCCCACCAGCGTCATCAGCACCACCTCGCCGGACATCGACCAGTGGACGTCTGTGAGCGAGGCGAGCTGGAACACGATCGCCTTGGTCGAGCCCGCAAGCCCCGCGAGCGTCGCCGAGAGGACGAACACCGCGAGCTTGTACTGGTTGGCCCGGTAGCCCAGCGAAATCGCCCGGGGCTCGTTGTCCCGGATCGCCTTGAGCACCTGCCCGACCGGCGAGTGAATGATCCGGTAGATCAGCAGCATCCCGGCCATGAAGACCACGCAGACGACGGCGTACATCGCCCGGTCGTCGGCGAGGCTGAACACTCCGAACAGGTTGCCACGCGGCACCGCCTGGATGCCGTCCTCGCCGCCGGTGAACTTCGCCTGCAGCGAGAAGAAGAACGCCATCTGAGCGAGCGCCAGGGTGATCATCGAGAAGTAGATGCCCTGCCGGCGGATCGCCAGCGAGCCGAAGACCAGCCCGAGCAGGGCCGCCGTGGCGGTGCCCGACAGGATCGCCAGTTCCGGGGTGAAGCCGAGGTTCTTGGCCGTGTAGGCGCAGAGATAGCTCGCCATCCCGAAATAGGCGGCGTGGCCGAACGAGAGCAGGCCGCCGTAGCCGAGCAGCAGGTTGAAGGCGAGCGCGAACAGCGCGAAGCACAGCACCTTCATCAGGTAGACCGGATAGAGCACCAGCGGCGCCGCGGTCAGCACGACCGCGATGCCGACGAAGATCATCCAGTGCAGCGCCTTGTCGTCGCGGCGCGTCGGCAGCGCGGCGGCGATCGGGGCGACGTCGATGGCGGCGGTGTCGGCCATGGGGATCGAGCCTCTGATCTGGTTCAGGCCGTGCGCCCGAACAGGCCGGCGGGTTTGACGAGCAGCACCAGCACCATGATCACGAAGATCACGGTGGCCGACGCCTCCGGGTAGAACACCTTGGTCAGGCCCTCGACCAGGCCGAGGGCGAAGCCGGTGATCACCGAGCCGATGATCGAGCCCATGCCGCCGATCACCACCACGGCGAAGACCACGATGATGATGTCGGCGCCCATGTTCGGGTTCACCGAGTAGATCGGGGCGGCGAGGACCCCGGCGAAACCCGCGAGCGCCACGCCGAACCCGTAGGTCAGGGTCAGGAACAGCGGCACGTTCACCCCGAAGGCCTGGACCAGGGTCGGGTTCTCGGTCGCGGCCCGGAGGTAGGCGCCGAGCTTGGTCTTCTCGATCACCAGCCACGTCGCGATGCAGACGGTGAGCGAGGCCACCACTACCCAGGCCCGGTAGTTCGGCAGGAACATGAACGGCAGGCGCTGGCCGCCCGACAGCTCGGCCGGGATCGCGTAGGGCAGCCCCGACACGCCGTACTGGTTGCGGAACAGGCCCTGGATGATCAGCGCCAGCCCGAAGGTCAGGAGCAGGCCGTAGAGGTGATCGAGCTTGTAGAGGCGCGCGATCAGCACCCGCTCAAGCAGGATGCCGAAGGCCCCCACCACCAGCGGCGCCAGCCCGAGCGCCCACCAGTAGCCCAGCCCGACATAGGTCAGCAGCATCCAGGCCACGAACGCGCCCATCATGTACAGCGCGCCATGGGCGAAGTTGATGATGTTCAGGAGCCCGAAGATGATCGCGAGCCCGAGCGACAGGATCGCGTAGAACGAGCCGTTGATCAGGCCGAGCAGCAACTGCCCGAACAGCGCCTGGGTCGGCACGCCGAAGATCGTGGTCATAGCCGTCCTCCGTGCCGGACCCGCACCGTCAACCCTTCACCAGCGGGCAGTTGCCGTCGGCAAGCGGGCGGAAGACCTGATCGCCCGGGATCGTCTCGAGCTTGTTGTACAGGTCCCACTCATCCTTCGACTCGGAGGGCTTCTTCACCTCGAACAGGTACATGTCGTGGATCTTGCGGCCGTCCGCCCGGATCGTGCCCTTGCCGAACAGCGGATCATCGGTGGGCATGGACTTCATCTTCGCGACCACGGCGGCGCCGTCGGCACCGGATTTCAGCTCGGCCATCGCCTTCAAGTAGTGGAGCACGTCGGAATAGACGCCCGCGTGGTTGGCGGTCGGCTTCGAATTGCCCTTCATCTGCTTGGCGAACCGGTCCGAGAAGGCCCGGGTCTGGTCGTTCAGGTCCCAGTAGAACGGCTCGGTGAGCACGAGGCCCTGCGCGACCTTGGTCCCAAGCGAGTGCACGTCCGAGGAGAACACCAGGAGCCCGGCGAGGGCCTGGCCGCCTTCGGTAATGCCGAACTCGCCGGCCTGCTTGATCGCGTTGATCGTGTCGGTACCGGCGTTGGCGAGCCCGATCACCTTGGCGCCGGACCCCTGCGCCTGCAGCAGGAACGATGAGAAGTCCGAGGTCGGGAACGGGGTCTTGACCGAGCCGATGACCTTGCCACCGTTCTTGGTGATCACCGCGCTGGTGTCGCGCTGGAGGGTCTGGCCGAAGACGTAGTCGGCTGTGAGGAAGAACCAGGTGTTGCCGCCGCGCTTGACCATGGCGCCGCCGGTGCCGTTGGCGAGCGCCACCGTGTCGTAGACCCAGTGGATCGTGTTCGGCGTGCATTGCGGGCCGGTGAGGTCGGCGGTGCCGGCGCCGGTGTCGATGAAGACCTTGTTCTTCTCCTTGGTCACCTGGCTGATCGCCAGGGCGACCGACGAAGTCACGCCGTCGGTGATCATGTCGACGCCGTCGCGGTCGTACCATTGCCGGGCGATGCCGGCGCCGACATCGGGCTTGTTCTGGTGGTCGGCGGAGACGATCTCGACCTTCAGCCCGTGCTCGGCCGGCTTGAAGTCCTCCACCGCCAGCTTCGCGGCAACCACAGAGCCCTCGCCGCTGATGTCGGAATAGGCGCCCGAGCGGTCGCCGAGGATGCCGATCTTCACGTTCGTCTGCGCGCTCGCGCCGCCCATCATGAGGGCACCCGCGAGGGCGGCGAGGGACACGGACCCGATGAGACGTCCGAACATGATCTTCCTATCCTCCTGCGGCGCAGCGGATCACCGCCTGCCGAGCCTCTGACGCCGTTCTCCAGCGCTTATTGGGTATTCGCCGTCCGCCTCAGACGCCGAGATAGGCGTGAAGCTTGTCGATATTTGCGTCAAGCTCGGCATTCGGGATCATGTCGACCACCCTGCCCTGCTCGATGACGAAGTGCCGGTCGGCCAAGGTCTGCGCGAAGCGGAAATTCTGCTCCACCAGCACAATGGTATAGCCCTGAGACTTCAACTGCTGGATCGTCCGGCCGATCTGCTGCACGATTACCGGCGCGAGACCTTCGGTCGGCTCGTCCAGCAGGATCAGCTTGGCACCGGTCCGCAGGATCCGGCCGATGGCGAGCATCTGCTGCTCGCCGCCCGAGAGCTTGGTGCCCTGGCTGCCCGCACGCTCCTTCAGGTTCGGGAACAGGGTGTGGATCTCGGCCACCGTCATGCCGCCGGGCTTCACCCGCGGCGGCAGCATCAGGTTCTCGTGGACCGTGAGGCTCGCGAAGATGCCGCGCTCCTCCGGGACGTAGCCGAGCCCGAGCCGGGCGATGTTGCGCGAGGCCATCCGGATCGTTTCGACGCCGTCATAGACGATCGAGCCGGCCCGCTTGCCCAGGATGCCGATGATCGCCCGGAGCGTCGTGGTCTTGCCGGCGCCGTTCCGGCCGAGCAGCGTGATCACCTCGCCGGCCCGGACATCCAGGTCGATGCCGTGCAGCACGTGGCTCTCGCCGTACCAGCCCTCCAGGCCGCGGACGGTGAGGAGCGCATCGGTCGCCGCGGCCGGCGCGGGTCTCTTCACGGCGGCCTCAAGCATGTCCCGACCCAATATAAGCCTCGACCACGCGCGGGTCCTTCGAGACGGTGGCGTAATCGCCCTCTGCCAGGACCTGCCCGCGCGCCAGGACGGTGATGCGGTCGGACAGCGACGCGACCACCGAGAGATTGTGCTCGACCATCAGGATCGTCCGGTCCTTCGAGACCCGGCGGATCAGCTGCGCCGTCCGGTCGACGTCCTCGTGGCCCATGCCGGCCATAGGCTCGTCGAGGAGCAGCATCTCGGGATCGAGCGCCAGGGTCGTGGCGATCTCGAGCGCGCGCTTGCGGCCGTAGGACAGCTCGACCGCCAGCGAGTCGGCGAACTCGGACAGGCCCACGGCCTCGACAAGCGCCAACGCCTCGCCGTCGAGCGCCCGCAGCACCTTCTCGGGACGCCAGAAATCGAACGAATCGCCCCGGCGCCGGCGCTGGAGCGCGATGCGGACGTTCTCGGTGATCGTCAGGTGCGGAAACACCGCCGAGATCTGGAAGGACCGCACGAGGCCGAGCCGGGCCACATCCGCGGCGCGCAGCCCGGTAATGTCCCGATCCTTGTACCGGATGGTACCGGCGGTGGGGATCAGGAACTTCGTGAGCAGATTGAAGCAGGTGGTCTTGCCGGCACCGTTCGGGCCGATCAGCGCATGGATCGTCCCGCGCTCGACTTCCAACTTGACGCCGTTGACGGCCCGGAATCCCTTGAATTCCATCGTCAAGCCATCGGTCGCCAGGATCACGTCCCGTGCCAAGCGCGTCCCTCCCGCGTATGATTTATTGCCTGCCATATCGCCGATCACGCCCTGAACAGTCCATCGCAAACGCTCGGCGCGGCGGGACAATCCCCGGCTCATGATATGCTGATTCTTGGCTGATCCGGGCCGAACATCCCGTCGCGGTCATGATACCGACACGGAAGGGCGTCCGGCGACCCGTCACCCCAAGGCCGGGCGGGCGGCGGCGGCGCGCTTGACCTTGTTCCGGTCGGGCCTATAACTCAGACAAATTATTGGTGGGGAGGGCGTGCATGGTCGGTCGGGCCGCCTACATTGCCGTCGATTGGGGCACCACCAACCGGCGCGCCTACGCCATGTCGGAGGCGGGCGAGGTCCTCGACACGCTTCAGGACGATCGCGGCGTCCTCGCGCTAACCCCTGGCGACTATCCCGACGCGATTGCACAGCTGCGGGAGCGTTTCGGCGCGCAGGCCGTGGTCGCGGCCGGCATGGTCGGCTCGACGCGCGGCTGGCGCGAGGCTGCCTATATCGATGCGCCCGCAACGCTGCAGGACCTCGCCGAGGCGAGCCTCGCGGTCGCCCCCGACGTGCGGATCGTCCCGGGCGTCGCGCTCCGGAGCGGCCCACGCCCGGACGTGATGCGGGGCGAGGAAGTCCAGGTGCTCGGCGCGATCAGCAGCGGCGCCGCGCCGCCGACGGCGTTGTTCTGCCAGCCCGGCACGCACAACAAGTGGATCGCCACGGTGGACGGCGCGATCACCGATTTCGCCACCGTGATGACCGGCGAACTCTTCGCCCTGGTCCGCACCCACGGCATCCTGGCCGGCATGCTGGACGGTGCGGTCGCGGACGGTCCCGCCTTCCGGGAGGGGCTCCGCCGCGGGAGCGAGGCGCGCAACCTCGCCGCCGCCCTGTTCGAGGTCCGCGCCGGGGTGCTGCTCGACCGGCTGGCACCCGCCGATGCCGCCGCCTACGCCAGCGGCCTGATGATCGGTGCGGATGTCGGCACGCGCACCGATCTCGCCGAGCGTCCGGTACACCTGCTCGGCGGCGGCGCTCTGTCTGCGCTCTACGACGTTGCGATCACGGAAGCTGGCGGCCATGCCGTGCCGGTGCCGGACGGCGCCACGACGGCCGGCATCCACGCCATCTGGCAGGCCATCTCGAAAGTGCGGGCATGACGATCCTCGACCGATTCGAAGTGGCCTTCGCGGCCTGCCCCCTGGTGGCGATCCTGCGCGGGCTCACCCCGGACGAGGCGCCCGCCATCGGCGACGCGCTGGTCGAGGCCGGGTTCACCCTGATCGAGGTGCCGCTCAACTCGCCCGATCCGCTCAGGAGCATCGGGCTGCTGGCCGACCGGTTCGCCGGGCGCGCCCTGGTCGGGGCCGGCACGGTTCTCACACCGGCGCAGGTCGGCGACGTCGCGGCGGCAGGCGGGACCTTGATCGTCTCGCCCAACACCGACCCGGCGGTGATCGGCGCGACCATGGCCGCGGGCCTCGTCTCGCTGCCCGGCTACCAGACGCCGAGCGAGGCATTCGCCGCCCTCCAGGCCGGCGCAACCGCCCTGAAGCTCTTCCCCGCGGACATCGCGACCCCGGCCGCGCTCAAGGCGCACCGGGCGGTGTTCCCGGCGAGCGCCCGCGTCCTCGCCGTCGGCGGCGTCACGCCCGACAGCGTGCCGGTCTGGCGGCAGGCCGGCGCGGTGGGCTTCGGTCTCGGCTCGAACCTCTATCGCCCCGGCAAGCCGGCAGCCGATGTCGCCCGGGACGCTTCAGCCTTCATCGCGACAATCGGGGGATCTGCATGATTGCGGGCCCTCAGGGTACCAGGGTGAACCAGAGAACACTCACAATTCTTGTGGCTGGAACGCGACAGTGACGGCGCCCCCGTCTAGAACCGCGCCCGCATGGATGGCGGGAGCGGGCGGATGGCGGATGGGCAGTTCACACGGCCGGACGGCTTCGATGGGCTCGAGACGCCCTGCCTGCTCCTCGACGCGGACAGGCTGACCGCCAACGTCGCGACCATGCGGGCGGGGCTCGACCGGCTGGGCGTAACGCTGCGGCCGCACCTGAAGACCGCGAAATCGCTCGACGTCGCCCGCATCGCCATGGCGAGCCCGTCCGGACCCGCGACAGTCTCGACCCTCCGGGAGGCCGAGCACTTCGCCGAGGGCGGCGTGCGCGACCTGATCTACGCCGTCGGGATCGCGCCGCAGAAGCTCGACCGCGTCGGGGCGATCCGGCGGCGCTGGGGGGCAGATCTCGCCATTGTGCTGGATTCCATCGAGCAGGCAAACGCCGTGGTGGCGTGGAGCCGCCGCACCGGCGACCCGATGCCGGTGCTGATCGAGGTCGATGCCGACGGCCATCGCTCCGGTGTCGATCCGCGCGATGCGGATACGCTGGTCGCCATCGGCCGGGTGCTCTCCGACGGTGCCTCCCTGCGCGGCGTGCTGCTGCACGCGGGCGACAGCTACGGCCTGACCGAGCCCGCCGCGCTGAAGGCAGCAGCCGAAGCCGAACGCGCCGCCGCGGTGGCGGCGGCGGCGATCCTGCGCGGCGCCGGCCTGCCCTGCCCTGTGGTCAGCGTCGGCTCGACGCCGACCGCACGCTACGCCGACAACCTCGACGGCATCACCGAGGTCCGGGCCGGTGTGTTCATGATCGGGGACCTGTTCCAGGCGGGCGTCGGCTCCTGCCGGATCGACGAGATCGCCCTGACCGTTTTGACCACCGTGATCGGCCACCAGCGGGAGAAGGGCTGGATCATCACGGATGCCGGCTGGATGGCGCTGTCCCGCGACCGCGGTACGGCACGCCAAGCCGTCGATCAGGGCTACGGAATCGCCTGCGACATGGCGGGGCAGCCCTATCCGGACCTGATCGTGCGGGACGCGAACCAGGAACACGGGATCGTGGCCCTGCGGCCGGGCTCGTCGGCGCCTCTCCCCGACCTGCCGATCGGGGCCCGGCTTCGAATCTTGCCCAATCATGCCTGCGCCACCGGCGCCCAGCACGACCGTTACCATGTCGTCGCCGACGGCCGGCTGACCGGGGCGGTCTGGCCGCGCATCAACGGCTGGTGACGGCGGATCTTACCGCCCGTTCGAGACGGTCCGCACCGGACGATCCGACTGATCCATCACCATGCGGCAGCCGGCGCTGAGATTTGGCCGCTGCTGGCGCAGGCAGGCCGTGATCGCTGCCACGTTGGGGATCTGGGAGGCGCAGAGCTGCATGACGTCCGGGGTGCACGCCGCGCGGTCGGCGCGGGATTGCGCCAGCGCGGGCGCTGCGCCGGCGATCAGGGCGAGCAGAGCGAACGTGGCGGACTTCATCGAAACAGATCCTCAGACGGATGATGGATCGGCTGTTACAGCCGAGCCTCGAAGTGCGGCGTGAACGCCGCGACACACCGAAATATCCACCGCGCGACCGCCCTATTCTGTCGCAGCGCCGGGATTACGCGGTGCCGAGCGGCACCTCGCCCGGACACCCTGCAAGGCGTCCGACGCGATCAGGGTCTAGTCACCGGCGTGATCGCCCCGGTCGCCACGGGCTCGATCTGAGACGCGGCGGCGTTGGCCGGCGCCTTTTGCCGATCGAGCTTGTCCGCTGAGACGAGAGCCGCGGTGATCAAGGCCACCGCCGCTATCGTCGCCTTCAAGACCTCCCAGATTCGCGTAAGCATGGCTGAGTCCCAATGGCGTCACTGGATCTTCAGCATGTCTGCCTGGGGCGAAGCTGTTCAACACGCTCGCCCGGCGCCGTCTCATCGATCCGTGACTTCCGGATCTTCGACGGCGACCCTTCCCAAAACCTTTCCGGTCCACCGTTCCGCACTCATGCGTCGAGACCTGATGCATCCGGGCCTCACCTGGAGGCGGGGTCCGCCGCAGCCTCCGCGGCCATTGCCTCGAAGACCAGCGCATGCCGCAGCGCCAGCGCCTCGACATCGTAGGTGTAGCCGCCGCCGATCACCGCCACGACCGGGATGGCGCGGGCGCGGGCCTGCGCGATGACGAACCGGTCTCGGGCCAGCAGGCCCGCATCCGTCAGGCAAAGCCGCCCGAGACGGTCGTCGCGGTGCGGGTCGACCCCGGCATTGTAGAAGACCAGATCGGGCGCCAGCGCGTCGAGAAGCGGCGGCAGCCGGGCGCGCAGCACGTCGAGGTATCCGCCGTCATCGAGACGGTCCGGTAGGCCGATATCGAGGTCGCCGGCGATCTTCTGAGTGGGATAGTTGTTCTCGCAGTGGATCGAGAGCGTGAACAGCTCCGGGCAGAGCGCCAGACAATCCGCGGTACCGTCGCCTTGGTGGACATCCAGATCGACCACCAGGACACGCCGCACTGCGCCCTCCGCCTGCAGCGTGCGGGCGGCGACCGCCACGTCGTTCAGCACGCAGAAGCCCGCACCCTGAAGCCGCCGCGCGTGATGGCTGCCGCCGGCCGCGCTCCCGGCCAGCCCCTCGGCCAGGGCGAGGCGGGCGGCCAGGAGGGTGCCGCCCACGGAGGCGCGGGAGCGGCGGACGAGGGCGGCATCCACGGGCAGGCCGATGGCCCGCTCGATCTCCGGCGGGACCGCGACGGCGAGGACGGCCGCCACGTAGGCGGGGTCGTGCGCGTGGACCAGGATCTCGGCCCCGGCGAGGTCCGGCGTGACGAAGCCGAGCGGCGCCAGTCCCTTGGCCACCAGCGTCTCGGCCAGCAGGCCATACTTGCGCATCGGGAAGCGATGGCCCGCCGGCAGGCTCGATTCGTAGGCCGGGTGGAAGGCGATGGGCGGGATCACGCGGCCGGGCCAAGATCGCCGAGGATCGCCTGGGCCAGCGCCAGGCCGCTGTCATGGGCCGCTTCGATCCGAGGCCCGAGACACCAGTCGCCGGCCGCTCCCAGTCGGAGAGCAGGGTCGTACTGGCACGGGCGACCCAAGGCGGTCTCGACTTGGGCGAAGCGCCAGCGATGCGCCTCCGCGTAGCTCGGCCTTAATGGCACGGCCAGACACGCCGCCGCAGCCCGCGTCAACTCGGACACGACGACCTCTCGCGACAGTTCCAGATGCGCGCGCGACCAATCTGGCTTCGCGTGTACGGTCAGGCGGATGCCGGTGGGCCGCCCGGGCTTCGACGAGTCCGTCGCGATGAGCCCGAGCGGACCGTCCTGCGGCTCGATCAGGGCTGCTGAGGGCGCCTCATCGACCGCGAGCATCAGCGACCAGCACGGCGCGTAGGAGGCATGCTGTATATCGGGCATCGCAAAGCCGGAGGCCGCCAACAATGTCACAGTCTGGGGGGCCGGGAAGGTGATCGCCAGCGCCGAGAACGGACCGTGATGCCTGCCCGCGGCATCCGTCAGGCGCCAGGATGTGTCGTTGCGGTCGATCCGCGTGATCGTCGTGCCGCTGAAGACCGGGAGATCGGCCAGAAGGTCCTGGACCGGTGCGGTCATGCCCGGCACGCCGACGTGGCGCATCGACCCGCCCCAGGGAGCGGTGATCCCGCGCATGTCCCAGCCGGCAATCCGCGCCGCGAAGGCATCGCCGTGCGCGCGCAGGAATTGCGCGCCATGATCGAACTGCATCGTGCCCGAACGGCGGGTCGCCATGCGGCCGCCGACGCCGCGTCCCTTGTCGAACACCTGCACGGGCAGGCCGGCCTCGGCGAGATGGCGCGCCGCCGTGGCGCCAGCCATTCCGGCGCCCAGGATCGCGACGCGTCTGTTGTGACTCACGATATCGCCCCCGGCGCGACGCGGCCCTCGCTCCCGCGTTGACGGCAGAGATAGGGGACGATCCGTCGGAGGTCAGAGCGAACGGTCCGCGACGCAAGCGCTCGTGCGGGTGGCAACCATGCGGCCGAGGCCGGATTCTGTCATGGGCGATGCCGCGATAGGCCCGGTCCGATGCGCGCCATTCGATCGCTCGGTCGCCGAGACGATGGTGCGGGTAGAGGGAATCGAACCCCCACGCCTTGCGGCTGGCGATTTTGAGTCGCCCGCGTCTACCAATTCCGCCATACCCGCGCGCGTCGGGCTCTTCGCATAGGTGTGGCCTTCACGCCAAGGGTGCCGGACAGGTTTTTTGCCGGCGCCGTCGATCTGGCCAAGGCGCGGCGCCTGTGCTCAAAGGACGGCCGCTTCCTCACGACCCGGACCCTGAATGCTCCGCCGGCTCTACGCGTGGATCCTCGCGCTCAGCGGCAGGCCCTCCGCGCCCTACGTGCTCGGGGCCGTCGCCTTCGCCGAGAGTTCGTTCTTCCCGGTCCCGCCGGACGCGATGCTGGTGCCGATGGCGGTCAGCCGCCCGGACCGGGTCTGGCTCTACGCGACGATCGCCACGGTGGCCTCGGTCCTCGGCGGACTGGTCGGCTACGCGATCGGGGCGCTGCTATTCGATTCCCTCGGCGAGTGGCTGATCCGCCTGTACGGGCTGCAGAATTCGGCCGCGACCTTCCAGGATTCCTACGCCCGCTACGGCCATTGGGTGATCCTGTTGAAGGGGCTCACGCCGATCCCGTACAAGCTCGTCACGATCACGTCGGGCTTCGCCCATTACAGCCTGTTCTGGTTCACGGTGCTGTCGATCGTCACCCGCGGAGCCCGGTTCTTCATCCTGGCCGGGCTGCTGGGCCGCTACGGCGTCCAGATCCGCGGCGTCCTCGATCGGCATCTCAACGTGGTCGTGGCGATCTCGGTCGCCGTGATCGTCCTCGGCTTCCTGCTGTTCAAGGTGATCCTGTAGCCATGAACCTCGCGTCGGCGCTGCGCCTCAAGAAGGCGGGTCTTGGGCTGGCTCTCGGCTCCGCTTTGGTCCTGGGGGCCGTGTTGGTGCTGCAATACGGCTACGGCTACGCGCCGTGTAAGCTCTGCCTGACCGAGCGCTTGCCCTTCTACGCCGCCCTGCCACTCGGGCTCGCCGCGCTGTTCGCGCCCGAGCGCTTGGCCCGCTTGGCGCTCGGGCTCGCGGCCCTGGGGCTCCTGTATGGTGCCGGGGTCGGCGTCTACCACGCGGGCGCGGAATGGGGATTCTGGCCGGGACCGAGCGATTGCGGCGGCGGCACGGGTGCGAACCCGGGACAGGTCGGCGATTTCCTGAACCAGCTTCAGACCACGAAGGTGGTCGACTGCTCGGTGGCGGCGATGCGGGTCCTGGGAATTTCGCTCGCCGGTTGGAACGCCGTGATCGCTTTCGTGCTGGCCTCTTTGGCCGGCACCGCCGCCTTGCGTTCCTGAACGCAGCCCGATCAGTTGCGGTCGTCGGGCATGATCGGGATCGGCGCGACGTCGATCCCCTCGTCGATCAGGGCTCGCGCTTCGGCCGGGCTGGCCTCGCCGTAGATCGAACGACCCTCCGCCTCGCCGTAATGGATCTTGCGCGCCTCCTCGGGGAAGCGCGCGCCGACATGCTCGGAATTGGCCACGACCTGCTCGCGCAGCGCCCGCAGCATGGCCCGCACCTGCCGCTCGGGCTCCGCGATCATCGCCAACGGAGCCTCGGCCTGGGTCGCCACCGGCACCGGATGCTGCCCGCGATCGCTGCGGACCACGTTGGGCGCCATCAGCGCCTTCGTGACGTTCGCGCTCTCGCAGATCGGGCAGGTCACCAGCCCGCGCTCCGCCTGCGCATCGTAGGATTCGGAGGACGGGAACCAGCTGTCGAAGCCGTGGGCGGCTTCGCAGACGAGACTGTACCGGATCATGTGTTTGCTTACTGTGCGGCCTGAACCTGAGGCCCGATGCGCTCGACGGTGAACGCGCGCGAGTGTTGCAGTGCGGGAATCCGCGCCCGGGCGTCGGCGACCTGGGCGAGGTCGATCTCGGCCAGGATCACGCCGGGCTCGGCCCCGCCGGCATCGGCGAGCACCCGGCCCCAGGGATCGACGATCATCGAATGGCCGAAGGTCTCGCGACCGTCCTCGTGGATCCCGCCCTGGGCCGCCGAGATCATGAAGGCGCCGGTCTCGATCGCCCGCGCCCGCTGGAGGATGTGCCAGTGTGCCTCGCCGGTCTGCCGGGTGAAGCAGGCCGGTGCGGTGAGCACTTCGGCCCCGGCCTCGGCCAGCGCGCGGTACAGGGCCGGGAAGCGGATATCGTAGCAGATCGTCAGGCCGAGCGTCGCCAGGGGCGTCGCCGCCACGACCGCGCAGGCGCCCCCGGTATAGGTTGCCGATTCACGCCAGCGCTCGCCGCTCGGCAGGTCGACGTCGAACAGGTGCAGCTTGTCGTAGGAACCCAGGATCTCGCCGTCCGCGCCGATCAGGAAGGCCCGGTTGGCGATCTTGTCGCCCGACCGCACCGCGAGCGACCCGACATGCACCATAACCCCGGTATCCCGGGCGGTCTGCCGCAGGCCGGCCAGGGTCGGATCCTGCTCCGCCGCGGTGACGTGCGCGAACAGCCGCTCGCGGCTGCGCTCGACCAGCGAAGTCATCTCGGGGGTCTGGACGTAGTGCGCGCCGCTTTTCGCAGCCTCGCGCACTCCGGCGACGGCCGCGTCGCGGTTGGCGCCCGGGTCGCGGCCCGAGCGCATCTGCAAGCAGGCGGCGGTGAAGCGCCTCTCAGGCATCGGCCTTGTCCGTCAGCAGCGGATCGAGCTTGCCGGCGCGGTCCAGGGCGTAGAGATCGTCACAGCCGCCGACATGGGTCGATCCGACGAAGATCTGCGGGACGCTGGTGCGGCCGCCAGCACGCTCGACCATCGCGGCCCGCCCGCCCTGGGCGCGCTCCACGTCGATCTCCTGGAAGGCGACGCCCTTCTCCTTCAGCAGGCTCTTGGCCGCCGAACAGTAAGGGCACCAGGCCGTGGTGTAGATCGTGACCGGCTGCATGGCGGGCGTCGTCTCGCGCGGGAACTCCCGTCATATAGGAGTATGCCCGTCGAATTACCTATGCCCGCGTGGTCACAGCCGGGCCGAGCCGCATCCCGCGCGGCCCCCGGCGCATCTGAGGTCGGTCAGGCGGCCATCAGCTTCTCGACCTCGTTGACGAGATCACGCAGGTGGAACGGCTTCGACAGGACCTTCGCGTCCTTCGGAGCCTTCGAGTCCGGGTTGAGCGCCACCGCAGCGAAGCCGGTGATGAACATCACCTTGATGTCCGGGTCGAGCTCGGTGGCGCGCCGCGCGAGCTCGATCCCGTCCATCTCGGGCATCACGATATCGGTCAGCAGCAGCTCAAACGGCTCCTCGCGCAGCCGGTTGTAGGCCGAGAGGCCGTTGTCGAAGGACAGGACATCGTAGCCCGCGTTCTGCAGCGCCTTGGCCAGGAACCGGCGCATGTCGTTGTCGTCTTCCGCCAGCAGGATTTTCATCGGCCGTTTCCGAGCCCTCGAGTCGAAATGTTGATCCCATAAAGGGACGCGATGGTAAACAAGGTGTTAGGATCGGAGCCCGCAGCCGGCGCCGCGTGTCTCGAAAACGGCCCTGTGGGCCGTCGGCACCAGAGTGGACAGGCGATCGTTCGCATACCACACTGCGTATCCGCCGCGCTTTTCCAACCGCCGGGGTGTGCACGCAATCCATGACCGCGCCCGAAACGGTACAGCCCGACGCCCTCGGTTTCGCCCCGGCCTTCGCGGTCGAGGAGCCGGCGACGCACATCCTGCCCTTCGTCTTCAATACTGGCCATTCCGGCGCCGTCTACCCCCCCGATTTCGTGGCTGCCTCGCGCCTGGACGCCCTCACCCTGCGCCGGTCCGAGGATGCCCATGTCGACCGCCTGTTCGCCTCGGTTGTCGAACTCGGCGCACCGCTGCTCCGGGCGAACTTCCCCCGGGCCTTCCTCGACGTGAACCGCGAGCCGTATGAACTCGACCCGCGCATGTTCGACGGCCGGCTTCCGCCCTTCACCAACACCCGGTCGATGCGGGTCGCGGGCGGGCTGGGCACCGTTCCGCGGGTGGTGGCGGACGGCCAGGAGATCTACGCCCGGCGCCTGCCGGTCGGCGACGCGATCGCCCGCATCGAGGCCCTGTACAAGCCCTACCACCGGGTCCTGCGCGGCCTGATCCAGCGCACGGCGCGGACCCACGGCCACTGCATCTTGATCGATTGCCATTCGATGCCGTCCTCGAGCCTCGGACGCGACACCGAGATCAAGGCCGACATGGTTCTGGGCGACCGCTACGGGACCGCGTGCGCGCCGGGCCTGATCGAGGCGTTCGAGGCCGCGTTCCGGGCCCAGGGTTTTCGGGTGGTCCGCAACAAACCCTACGCCGGCGGCTTCATCACCGAGCATTACGGCGAGCCCAACCTCGGGCGTCACGCCCTGCAAATCGAGGTCAACCGGGCCCTGTACATGGACGAGGCGAGCCTTGCGACGACGCCGGATTTCCCGAGCCTCGTGAAGGCGTTGCGGTCGGTCGTGGCCGGCGTGGCGGCCGATCTCGGTGACCTCAAGCCCAGCCGGATCGCCGCCGAATAGGCTGCGGCCATTCCGTGTCCGGCGCCGCGTTCATTCCCAAATGATTTTTGCCCGGGGCGTTGATGACGCCCGCCCTGGCCTTCGACGCGAAACGGGCGCCCTCACGCGTCGATCGATCGACGGCGTGGCACCAAACCGGTCCGGAAAAGAAAAAAGGCCACTCCCGAAGGAGCGGCCCGAAGTCTAGGGAGGAAACGCCCAAGAAGGGCTACGGGACCGCGACGCCATCGCGATCTCGCAATGCACAAATGACAGTGCGGCGCACAAGACGCAAGGGCGAAATCGTCGCCGCCCGCGCGCCGAATGCATGGCTCAAGCGCGCAACGCGCAAAGGCCTCAGCTCTGCTTCAGGAGTTTCTCGATCTCGACGCGCAGCGGGCCGGCGAGATCCGGGCGCTCCAGCGCGTAGGCCAGGTTCGCGGTCAGGAAGCCGATCTTCGAGCCGGTGTCGTAGGTCCGGCCCTCGTAGTGCATGCCGAAGAAGTCCTGCGTGCCCATCAGGTCGATCATGGCGTCGGTGAGCTGGATCTCGCCGCCGGCGCCCTTCTTGCCGTGCTCCAGGATCCCGAAGATCTCGGGCTGGAGGATGTAGCGGCCGGAGATGATAAAGTTCGACGGCGCGGTGCCCTGCTTCGGCTTCTCGACCATGCCGGTGATCTCGAAGGACTGACCGTAGGTCTCGCCGACGCTGACGATGCCGTATTGGTGCGTCTCTTCCGGAGCCACCTCCTCGACCGCGATGACGTTGCCGCCGTGGCGCTCGTAGGTCGCGAGCATCTGCTGCATGCAGCCGCGGCTCAGCATATCCGGCAGCAGCACCGCGAAGGGCTCGTCGCCGACGATCTCCCGGGCGCACCAGACCGCGTGACCCAGGCCGAGGGGGGCCTGCTGGCGGGTGAAGCTCGTCTGACCCGCCTTGGGCAGATCGCGCTTCAGCTCTTCGTAGGCAGCGGTCTTCCCGCGCTCCTGAAGGGTGTGCTCGAGTTCGAACGCAATATCGAAATGATCCTCGATCACAGCTTTGCCGCGACCCGTGACGAAGATGAAGTGCTCGATGCCGGCTTCGCGCGCCTCATCGACGACATGCTGGACGACCGGCCGGTCCACGACCGTGAGCATTTCCTTCGGGACCGCCTTCGTGGCGGGCAGGAATCGCGTGCCCAGCCCCGCGACGGGCAGGACAGCCTTGCGGATCGGTTTCATCAAGCGGCAACCTCGGAAACAGAATGGGACGACACGGGCAATGGATCAGGCAGTGAGATAGCCTAGCACGATGCTTCGCAAGGCCTCTACGTCGATAGTATGAGGCAAAGCACCGTAAATATCCCGTCTGCGACCACCTAAAGTGGCCGTTACCAGAAGATATCTCACCAGGCGTTTGAACGCGCGATGAAGCGGGGTCCGCGCCTTGCCTGTCCGTGCCCGGTTCGGGCAAGGCTCCCGGCAGCTTCCCTCGGAGCGGCTTCGGAGCGGGCGAAAACATGGCGGTTCTGATGATGGGCGGGGCCGGGTCTATCCGTAGCCGCCAGGTCGTAGTGCTCGACGGCCGCACCAGCGGGTTCGACCGGGCGCCGGCCTGGATGGGCAAACCCGGTCCGCGTAATCGGGTTTGAGGCGATGCCGTCGCGCCGCACGCTGCTCGCCGCCGCCCTCTGCCTCGTCCCCGCGGTAGCCCGGGCCGCGAAGCCGCCGGGTCCGAACGCCGCCTTCCAGGCGTTCGTCGCGACCCTGCGTCCGGAGGCCGAAGCCCGCGGCGTCTCCGCCGAGACCTTCGCGGCCGCGTTCCGGGGCATCACGTCACCCGATCCCGGCGTCCTGGCGCGGACGCGCCAGCAGGGCGAGTTCGTGAGGCCGGTTTGGGATTACCTGGTCGGCGCGGTCTCGGCGGGTCGCATCGCCCGCGGACGCGAACGGGCGGGCACCCTGGCGTCCACGCTGAAGGCGATCGAGGCACGCTACGGCGTCCCGGCGCCGATCGTGCTGGCGTTCTGGGGGGTCGAATCCGATTTCGGCGCCAGCGCCGGCAGCCTGTCCACGATCCGGGCGCTGGCGACCCTCGCGGAGGCCCGACATCGCGGCACGCTGTTCCGCGACGAGTTGCTCGCCGCCCTGGCGATCCTCCAGCGCGGCGATATCGCGCCCGAGCGCATGAGCGGAAGCTGGGCGGGGGCCATGGGGCAGGTGCAGTTCCTGCCATCCACCTACTTGGCCCACGCTGTCGATTTCGACGGCGACGGCCGCAGGGACATTTGGACCAGCGACGCGGATTCGCTCGGATCGATCGCGGCCTATCTCAAGGATCTGGGCTGGGATCCGACGGTGTCCTGGGGCTACGAGGTGCGTCTGCCCGAAGATTTCGACCTGACCGCCTATGCCGGGCCGCTCTCCGGTTTCGCTGCGCGGGGTGTCCGGCGCACGGACGGAAAGCCGTTGCCCGGGCGCGGGGACGCCGCGCTGTTCCTGCCCGGGGGCCTTGGGGCGCCGGCATTCCTGATCACCGGCAACTTCGAGGTGATCCGCCAGTACAACACCTCGGATTCCTATGCGCTGGCCGTCGGACACCTAGCCGACCGCCTGGACGGCGGCCCGGCGCTCGCGGCGCCCTGGCCTACGGGACCGCGCCTCGACGGTGCGGGACTGCGCGCGCTGCAGACCGGTCTGGCGACCGCCGGCTTCTACGAGGGCCCGACCGATGGACGCGCCGGGCCGAAGCTGCGCGACGCCGTGCGGCGCTACCAGATCGCGGCCGGCCTGCCGGCGGACGGGTATGCCTCGCCGGCGTTGCTCGCCCATGTCCGGGCCCGGCACGATCCGGCGCGATGATCCGTGCCCATGGGCGGGTTTAGACGCGCAAGCCGGTCTCCCGTATAGTGCCGCCTACCGACCGGTGTTTCGGTCGCCTTCAAGGTGCGGGATCTGCATGGGAGTCGCAGTCTGGCGTCGTACGGCGCGTCCGGCCATCCTCGGACTCGCCGTCCTGCTGAGCCAAGCGGGCCTGTCCCTGGTTGGCGGCACGTCCGCCCAGGCGCAATGGGGCGACAGCTATCAGCGGCCCGAGGGCGGCGCCTATTACGAAGCCCCGCCGCGGCGGCGCCCGCGCGATGCCTACTATCGCGACGACGGCTCCACCGCCCGCCAGCCCCGCTACGCTCCGCCCCAGGAAGCACCGCGGCAGTTCTACTGGCCGTGGGAGGACCGGCCCCAGCCGGTCGCTCCGCCGCCGGAGCGCACCTATCGGGCGCCGCGCCCGCGCAGCACGATCGGAAACGCGGACGCGCAGCGACCCTCGCCGGCCGTCAAGCGCCGGGAACGGCCCGCCCGGGCGCCGGTGCCGCCGAAACCCACCATCGCGAAGACCGCACCGAACGTCCAGATCGCCGTGTTCGGCGATTCGCTGGCCGACCACCTCGCCCACGGCCTGGACGACGTCTTCGAGGACAATGCGGACATCGCAGTCGTCGATCGGGCGAAGGGCGACAGCGGGCTTGTGCGCAAGGACGTGGTCGATTGGCCCAAGAGCGCGGAAGACTACCTGCGCACCAATTCCAAGGTCCGCTACGCGCTGGTCATGCTGGGCGCCAACGATCGCCAGCCGATCCGCGAGGGTGACGAGACCGTCGATCCGCTGACCGATCGCTGGAAGGCCCTGTACCGCGCCCGGGTCGAGGCCCTCGTGAAGGTCTTCGCCGACCACAAGGTGCCGCTGGTCTGGGTCGGGCTTCCGCCGGTGCAGAGCGAGAGCCTGAGCCGGGATCTCGCGAGCCTCAACGACATCGTCCGGGACACCGTGACGAAGGCCGGTGCGACCTATGTCGACATCTGGCCCGGCTTCGTCGACGACCGAGACCGCTACGCGTCCTCTGGCCCCGATCCGGAGGGGCAGATCGCCAAGCTGCGGACCGCCGACGGCGTGCACTTCACCAAGGCGGGCGACCGCAAGCTGGCGCATTTCGCCGATGTCGAGTTGAAGCGCCTGATGGGTACGGCCGCGCCGGCGCTGACCGATCCGCCGCCCACCGCGACCGTCGCACCGGGGGCGCCGAGCGTGACGCCCGGTCCGAGCCTCGACGGATCCGGGCAGCCCACCGACACCGCGGCGATCGATCGGCAGATCACAGCGATGCTGCCGAGCCTGCCGGAACCTCCGGGCGTCCCGGCTCTGCCGGTCAAGCCCGCAGCCGGGCCGGTCGTGCCCCTCGGGCGTACCGAGGTCTCTCCCGGCGGGACGCTGCTGACCGGCCGTCCGCGCGATTCCGACAACCTCGGCACCGTGGAGCGGACATTAGTCCGCGGCAACGCGCCGATGCCCCAGCCCGGCCGCGCCGACGACTTCCGCTGGCCCCCCGGCTGAGCAATGAGCCCGGCGCGGGGTTCGTACCGCGCGCCGGGACCGATCCTTCCTTAACGCGGCAGGACGCTCGCACCCATCAGGGCCTCGTCGATGGCACGCGCCGCCTGACGGCCCTCTCGGATCGCCCAGACCACCAGGGACTGGCCCCGGCGCATGTCGCCGGCGCTCCAGATCTTCGGATCCGAGGTCCGGTAATCCTCTTCGTTCGCCTCGACGTTCCCGCGCTTGCTGACGCTGATGCCGGACTGGTCGAGCAGGCCCTTCTGCACCGAGCCGGCAAAACCGATCGCCATGAAGACGAGGTCGGCCGGTAGGATGAACTCGGTCCCGGGGATCGGCTGCCGCTTGGCGTCGACCCGGGCGCAGACCACGCCGGTCAGCCGGCCTTTCTTGTTGCCGTCGAGCCGCAGCGTCGCCGCCTGGAACTCGCGCTCGGCGCCCTCCGCCTGGCTGGACGACGTCCGCATCTTGGTCGGCCAGTACGGCCATACCGTCAGCTTGTCCTCGCGCTCGGGGGGGCGGGGCCGGATGTCGAGCTGCGTCACCGACAGCGCGCCCTGACGGAACGCGGTGCCCACGCAGTCGGAGGCGGTGTCGCCACCGCCGATCACCACGACGTTCTTGCCCGAGGCCAGGATCGGGGCTTCGCCGTTGCCGCGCATCGGCTCCGCGGCCACGCGCCGGTTCGACTGGATCAGGTAGGGCATGGCGTAGTGGACGCCTTCGAGTTCCTGCCCGGGCAGCTGCGGGTTGCGGGGATCCTCCGCGCCGCCGCAGAACATCACCGCATCGAACTCGGCCTTCAGTTCGTCGACCGGCTTGGTCACGCCGACGTTCTGGTTGTAGTGGAAGACGACGCCCTCACCCTCCATCTGCCGGACTCGGCGATCGATGTGGCGCTTCTCCATCTTGAAGTCGGGAATGCCGTAGCGGAGCAGGCCGCCGGCCTTCGGCTCGCGCTCGAACACGTGCACGTCATGCCCGACCCGGGCGAGCTGCTGGGCCGCCGCGAGGCCGGCCGGGCCGGAGCCGACGACGGCCACGCGCTTGCCCGTGCGCATCGATGCCGGCTCGGGCTTGATCCAGCCCATGTTCCACGCGCGGTCGGCGATCGCCTGCTCGATCGTCTTGATCGCCACCGGCTGATTCTCGAGGTTGAGCGTGCACGCCTCCTCGCAGGGCGCCGGGCAGACGCGGCCGGTGAACTCCGGGAAGTTGTTGGTGGAGTGGAGGTTGCGCGACGCCTCCTCCCAATCCGACTGGAACACGAGGTCGTTCCAATCCGGAATCTGGTTGTGGACCGGGCAGCCGGTCGGGCCGTGGCAGAACGGGATGCCGCAATCCATGCAGCGCGCGGCCTGTTTGGTCAGGTCGTGCTCGTCGAGCGGCAGCGTGAACTCGCGGAAGTGCCGCACGCGATCGGCCGCGAGCTGGTACTTCTGCTCCTGCCGGTCGAACTCGAGGAAACCCGTGATCTTGCCCATCGATCAGTCCAATCGCGACGCTATGTCTTTTGCCGGGTCATCTTGCGCTCGAGCGGGATGGCGATCGGTCATGGCCGAAGCCAGTTCTCGATTGTCAAACCGCCGATCCGCGCGAATTCCCGCGTGTTGTCCGTGACCAGCACGCTCCCATCGGCGAGCGCCTGAGTTGCGATGAGCAGGTCGTTGGCCCCGATCGGTGTCCCGGCCCGCTCAAGCCCGAGACGGAGATCCGCATAGATCGCGTCGTACGGCAGCCGCCAAGACTCGATCGAGAACGCTTGGAGCACCGCCTCGACCTGTCGTGTCAGCCGCTCCGAACCCTTTCGCGTGGCACCGTACCGAAGTTCCGCCGCCACCACGACGCTCGTGTAGATCCCGGCTTCTCCGATCCGCCGCACCTGCTCCGCTACCGCTCCCCGCGGCGCCCGGATCAGCGCCGAATGGATATTGGTGTCGAGCAGGTAGCGCATTCACAACCGTACGTCTTCGGGTGGCGCGTCCGTGATTGCCGGCCAATCCTCGTCGAGATCTTCAAGGCTGTCGAGGAGACCGAGAAGGGATGGGCGGGCCACCGGCTCAAGGACGAGTTTGGCGCCATCCTGACGGAGTAGCACCTCATCACCGCCCAGCATGAAGCCGGGCGGGATTTCGAGCCGCTGACCGTCCTGAGTCCGGACCAAGCGGACCCGTACTACCGGTTCGCCCATCGTCGCCCCCAATCCCTACTCCGCTGCCACCGGCATCCGCGCCATCTCCATCTCGCGCAGCGCGCGGCGGTATTCCACCGGCATCACCTTGACGAACTTGGTGCGGAAGCTCGCCCAATCGTCGAGAATCTGCTTGGCCCGCGGGCTGCCCGTATATTTGAGATGGTTGGTGATGAGCTGGCTGAGGCGCTCCTCGTCGTGGCCGGACATGTCGGCCAGGATGTCGACGCGCCCCTTGGTCTCGAGATCGCCGTCCTGGTGGAAGCGGCGCATCAGGTCATCTTCCTCCTCGACGGGCTCGAGATCGACCATCGACAGGTTGCAGCGGGCCGAGAACGAGCCGTCCTCGTCCAGCACGTAGGCGATGCCGCCCGACATGCCGGCCGCGAAGTTGCGCCCGGTCTCGCCGATCGAGACCACGACTCCGCCGGTCATGTACTCGCAGCCATGGTCGCCCATGCCTTCGACCACCGTGATCGCGCCGGAATTGCGGACCGCGAAGCGCTCGCCCGCGGAGCCGCGGATGTAGCACTCGCCGGCGATCGCCCCGTACAGCACGGTGTTGCCGACCATGATGGTCCGGTCGGGCGGCGACCGCAGCGCGTCGCTCGGCCGGATGATCAGCTTGCCGCCCGAGAGGCCCTTGCCGACATAATCGTTGCCGTGGCCGGTCAGCTCGATGGTGACGCCGGCCGCGACCCAGGCGCCGAAGCTCTGGCCCGCGGTGCCCGCCAGCTTCACCACGATGGTGTCGTCCGGCAAGCCCTCGTGACCGTGCGCCTTGGCGACCATGCCGGACAGCATCGCGCCCGCGGCCCGGTCCGAGTTCCGGATCACGTCGGTGACGACCACCGGCTCGCCGGTCTCGACGGCGTGCCGGGCAGCCTCGATCAGGCGCCGGTCGAGGACCGTGTCGATTGGGTGGTGCTGCTTCTCCACGTGCCGGATGGCGATGCCCTCCGCCACCTTGGGGCGATGGAACAGCTTGGTGAAATCGAGCCCGCGCGCCTTCCAGTGGGCGATGGCCTCGACCTTGTCGAGCACGTCGGAACGCCCGACCAGCTCTTCCAACTTGGTGAAGCCGAGGGAGGCCAGGATCTCCCGCACCTCCTCGGCCACGAAGAAGAAGTAGTTCACCACGTGCTCGGGCGTGCCCTTGAAGCGCTTGCGCAGCACCGGATCCTGCGTGGCGACACCCACCGGGCAGGTGTTGAGGTGGCACTTGCGCATCATGATGCAGCCGGCCGCGATCAGGGGCGCGGTCGAGAAGCCCATCTGGTCGGCGCCGAGCAGGGCCGCGATGACCACGTCGCGACCGGTGCGGATGCCACCGTCGGCCTGGAGGGCGACGCGGCCGCGCAGGCCGTTGAGCACCAGCGTCTGCTGGGTCTCGGCGAGACCGGTCTCCCACGGTCCGCCCGCGTGCTTGAGCGAGGTCAGCGGCGCTGCGCCGGTGCCGCCGTCATAGCCCGAGATGGTGATGTGGTCGGCCCGCGCCTTGGCGACGCCGGCCGCCACGGTGCCGACGCCGACCTCGGATACGAGCTTCACCGACACGTCCGCCGACGGGTTCACGTTCTTCAGGTCGAAGATCAGCTGGGCCAGATCCTCGATCGAGTAGATGTCGTGGTGCGGCGGCGGCGAGATCAGGCCGACGCCCGGGGTGGCGTAGCGGACCTTGGCGATCTTGGCGTCGACCTTGTGGCCGGGCAGCTGGCCGCCCTCGCCGGGCTTGGCACCCTGCGCGACCTTGATCTGCATCATGTCGGCATTCACGAGGTATTCCGTCGTGACGCCGAACCGGCCCGAGGCGACCTGCTTGATCGCCGACCGGCGCGAGCGCCCGTCCGGCAGCGGCTTGAACCGCTCGACCTCTTCGCCGCCCTCGCCCGAGTTCGAACGACCGCCGAAGGAATTCAGCGCGATGGCGAGCGTCTCATGCGCTTCCTTCGAGATGGACCCGTACGACATCGCCCCGGTGGCGAAGCGCTTGACGATCTCGGAGGCCGGCTCGACCGAATCAACCGGCACCGGCTGGCGGCCGAGTTCGGTTGCGCTCCGGAGGCGGAACAGACCGCGCAGGGTCTTGAGCTGGTTCTCCTGCCGATTCACCAGCGCGGCGTATTCGCGGTAGCGCTCGGGCACGTTGAGGCGCACCGCGTGCTGGAGCGTCGCGATCGTGTCGGGCGTCCAGGTGTGAGCCTCGCCGCGCAGCCGGTAGGCGTACTCGCCGCCGACATCGAGGGCGTCGCGGTAGATCGGGGCGTCGCCGAAGGCGTCGCGGTGACGGCTGACGGTCTCCTCTGCGACCTCGGCCATGCCGACGCCCTCGATGGTCGTGGCCGTGCCGAAGAAGTCGCGGCTGACGAAGGTCGAGTTCAAGCCGATCGCATCGAAGATCTGCGCGCCGCAATAGGACTGGTAGGTCGAGATGCCCATCTTGGACATCACCTTGAGCAGGCCCTTATCGATCGCCTTGATGTAGCGGTAGATGATCTCGTCGTCGGTGAGGTCCGGCGGGAACTCGTCTTTCATCGCCAGCAGCGTTTCGAAGGCGAGATAGGGATTGATCGCCTCCGCGCCATAGCCGGCCAGGCACGCGAAGTGGTGCACCTCGCGCGGCTCGCCCGATTCGACCACGAGGCCGACCGAGGTGCGCAGCCCCTTGCGGATCAGGTAGTTGTGCACCGACGCGGTCGCCAGCAGGGCCGGGATCGGGACCCGGTCCGGACCCACCGCACGGTCGGTCAGCACGATGATGTTGTAGCCGCCGCGCACCGCCGCCTCGGCCCGGTCGCAGAGGCGGTCGAGCGCCCCGTCCATGGCCTGCGCGCCCATCTCGGCCGGGTAGGTCATGTCCAGGGTCTTGGTGTCGAACCGGTCCTCGAAATGGCCGATCGAGCGGATCTTCTCCAGGTCGCCGTTGGTGAGGATCGGCTGGCGGACCTCCAGGCGCTTGCGCCGGGATGCGCCCTCCATGTCGAGCAGGTTCGGCCGCGGCCCGATGAACGAGACGAGGCTCATCACCGCCTCCTCTCGGATCGGGTCGATCGGCGGGTTGGTGACCTGCGCGAAATTCTGCTTGAAGTAGGTATAGAGCAGCTTCGATTTCTCGGAGAGCGCCGAGAGCGGCGTGTCCGTCCCCATCGAGCCGACCGCCTCCTGGCCGGTGACGGCCATGGGCTGCATCAGCAGCTTGAGGTCTTCCTGGGTGTAGCCGAAGGCCTGCTGGCGATCGAGCAGGCTCACGTCGGAGCGCGTCTCCCGCGCCACGACGGGCTTGAGGTCTTCCAGCACGATCTGGGTGTTCTTGACCCAGTCGGCGTAGGGATGCGCGGCGGCAAGCTCGCCCTTGATCTCCTCGTCGGAGACGATCCGGCCCTTTGCCAAGTCGATCAGCAGCATCCGGCCGGGCTGCAGGCGCCAGGACTGGACGATCTTCTCGTCGGGGATCGGCAGCGTGCCCATCTCCGAGGCGAGCACGACCAGCCCGTCATCGGTGACGATGTAGCGGGCCGGGCGCAGGCCGTTGCGGTCGAGGGTGGCGCCGATCTGGCGGCCATCCGTGAAGGCCACGGCCGCGGGGCCGTCCCACGGCTCCATCAGGGCGGCGTGGTACTCGTAGAAGGCGCGCCGCTCCTCGCTCATCAACGGGTTGCCGGCCCAGGCCTCCGGGATCAGCATCATCATGGCGTGGGCGAGCGGGTAGCCGCCCTGCACGAGGAACTCGAGGGCGTTGTCGAAGCACGCGGTATCGGACTGGCCCTCGTAGGAGATCGGCCAGAGCTTCGAGATGTCGTTGCCGAACAGGTCCGAATCGACGCTCGCCTGCCGGGCCGCCATCCAGTTGACGTTGCCGCGCAGCGTGTTGATCTCGCCGTTATGGGCGACCATCCGGTAGGGGTGCGACAGGCGCCAGGTCGGGAAGGTATTGGTGGCAAAGCGCTGGTGGACCAGGGCGATCGCCGAAACGAAGCGCTCGTCCTTCAGGTCGAGGAAGTAGTCGCCGATCTGGGTGACCAGAACCATGCCCTTGTAGACGATGGTCCGGGTCGAGACGGAGACCGGGTAGAACTCCTTCACCCGCGGGTCGTCGAGGGCGTAGACCTTGTTGGAGATCACCTTGCGGGCGACGAAGACCCGCCGCTCGAACGTGTCCTGGTCCGAGACGGAGCCCGGCCGGCCGATGAACACCTGGCGGTGATGCGGCTCGGTGGCCTTCACGGCGACGCCCAGATCCTCGGGATCGACCGGCACATCGCGCCAGCCGAGGAGCGGCAGGCCCTCGTCGGCCAGGGCCGCCTCGATGATTCCCTCGATGATCGCCCGGGGCTCCTCGGCCTTGGGCAGGAAGAACTGGCCGATGGCGTACTGCCCGGCGGGCGGCAGCTCGAAGCCGAGGCGCGAGCACTCGTCCGCGAAGAAGCCGTGTGGGATCTGCGTGAGGATACCGCAGCCGTCGCCCATCTTGGGGTCGGCACCCACCGCACCGCGATGGTCGAGATTCTCGAGGATCTTCAGGCCTTGCTGAACGATGGCGTGGGTCCGGCGATCGTGCATGTCGGCGATGAAGCCGACGCCGCAGGCATCACGCTCGTTGGCCGGATCGTAGGCGCCCTGGGCTTTGGGCAGAGCGGGATCACGCACCGTGAGCGGCACCGCGCCGCCGCGCGGGGCGGAAGCCTGGAACTCGGAAGCAGCAAACTCTTCGGCGGGTCCGCGCTGTGCCATGCTTCGTCTCGTCCTTCCCTCGATCCCCTCCGCCGCCAGTGGACCCGCGAGCATGTTTCATGCCCGCGAGCCGCAGCCGTGCGGCGTCCCGACCCGATGCCGCAGGCGATCCGGTCGGTCCCCGCGAGGACGTGCCCGTCGACCTTCGTTCATCGAAAACCCGGACCGCTCCAGGAGCGGCGTGCTGGCGCGCTCGAGACCGCCGGCCGAATTCCCCGCTGGCGCGCGGGACGGCGACGGCCGGCATGCGCGGCCAATGGGACAGTTCTGCTGTCCTAAGTCGCGAAATTGGCAGATTGAAACCGTTTCAGCAAGGGATCGCGCGTGCATGCGGGCGCGGCATCCGCGACTGCGCTTAAACCGCCGTTCATCAATCGCTTCCGCAATCTCGCCCGAATCACGCGGTCTACGAGCAGTGCCGAGCACAAGCGGCATGCGGGGCAACGACCTCGCCGGCATGGTCGAGGTCTGGGCAAACCGGCCCGGACCATGCCGGAACCGGATACTCTGCCGGGTCTCCAGGACGGGAACGCATCAGAGTGATGATCGAGAACGGAACGGCTCGCCGCGCAGCGCGGCGGGTTCTCAGCGCAGCCCTTCTGTCCGGCGGAATGATGCTGGGCCTCTCTCAGGGCGCCCGCGCGCAATTCGCCTTCGAGGACGAGATCCTGCCGCCGCGGGTGATCGCATGGCGCCTGGCCGATCGCGGCTTCAGCGGCGTGAGCCGTCCGCGATTCGACGGGCGCGTCTACGTCGTCGACGCCGTGAGCCCGACGGGTGTCCCGATGCGTCTTTTCGTTGATCCGGCCGCGGGCGCGATCGTCGGACGCCAGCGTATCGGCGCGCCCGAGAGCTATGCCCGGTTGGAGCGGCCGGGCGCCGGCTTCGGATGGACCGAGGAGGATGCTGCACCGCAGCGTCTCCTGAGGCCGGGGATGCCGGATGGCGTCCCGGCTCCGGCTGCGCGTCCGGCGCGCCGCGCGAGCCCCGAGGCTCTGCGTCCCGATCTCAATCCCGATGGCCTGAACCCGGATGGCCGGGCGCGGCCCGAGGCGCCCCGCAAGGTCGCCCGCGCCCCGGCGCCGGGGCGCCAGCCGGAGTTGAAGCCGGCGCTTCGCAACGTTCCGGAGGCGCCTGCCCCGAAGGCCGCCCCCGCGGAGGCATCCAGGGCGGATCCTGTGCCTGAGACGAAGTCCGCGGCCATCGAGAAGGCGCCTTCGGTCAGTCCGGTCCAGGCGGCACCCGCGAAGCCCGCAGCGGGCACGGTCGCCGAGGCGGCCAAGCCCCCGGCATCCGATTGGAAGGATCCGCCGCCGGACAAGAAACCGGTGCGAATCATCGGCGGTGCCACGATCGTCCCCGGCGCCTCCGAGAAAGAGCCCGGCGGCGCCCAGTAGCGCTGGCTATTCTGTCGCGCTCAGCCGCTGCGCGCCGGTAAAGACGGTCAGCGTGTCCGAACGGGCGATGGCGCAGAGCGTGATCCCGTGCGCCCGGGCGCGTTCCAGCGCCAGCGACGTCGGCGCCGAGATCGCCACGATCACGGCGGCGCCGAGACGCGCGGCCTTCTCGACCATCTCGAACGAACACCGACTGGTGATCACCAGGAAACCGTCGGACGGATCGGTGCCGGCCCGCATGGCCGCGCCGATCAGCTTGTCCAGGGCGTTATGGCGGCCGACATCCTCCCGGACGGACGCCAGGGTGCCGTCGAGCCGAGCCCATGCTGCCGCGTGCACGGCGCGGGTCTCGGCACCCAGCACCTGCGCGGCGTCGAGCCCGGCCAGCGCCCGGGCGATCGCCGGGAGCGAGACCTGGACGTCGGGAGCGCCCCGCATGTCGGCGCGCGGCAGCTCCGCCAGATCCTCGATGCCGCAGACACCACAGCCAGTCCGCCCGCTGATGGCGCGCTTACGCGCAAGGTGCTCCCGCAGGCGACCGGGGGCCAGCTCGACGTGGAGACGCAGCCCGTCCGGGCCGACCTCCACCCGCGTGGCACGAATCTCGTCGGCGGATTCGATGATCCCTTCCGTCAGGCTGAAGCCGTAGGCGAAATCCTCCAGGTCGGCCGGCGTCGCCATCATGACGGCATGCGGCACGCTGCCGTAGACCAGGTTGACCGGCGTCTCGACGGCGAGCACCCGCGTCCCCGCCCGAGGCGCGCCATCGGCATAGGCCACGACTTGCATCGGAGCCGGGACCGTGCTGGCCGGAAACTCCGCTGAGACATCCCGTTGTGCCGTCAACATCCATTGCTCCGAAAGACCGCTCCGGTGCCGCGATCGCGCCGGATACGCAGCGGCGATAGCGAATCGGCGGCGGCGAAAGACCGGTGTCGCGTGCCCGGGAAACCGCCCGAATCAGTCGGAAACCACCCTCTGCGACGCTTGTGCGGTTGCACCTGGAACGTCCTTGTGGTCTGAAGCCGCGATCGGATACATGCCGGGTAACACAACTGGCAGTCCGTCACGTCGGCACCATCCCGCGCTCATTCAAGACGGGAAAGTCCGACGGGAAATCAAATCGCAGGGGAGCAACGAGAGGCAGATGCGGACGGTGCGGACGATCACCCGATCACCCTTGAGCCTCGCCGCCCTCGGCGCCCTGCTCGCCTCGACATCCGGGGCGCTCGCCGCCGGATTCGGTCAGCCGGTGCCGTGGGAGATGAGCCGGCAGATCCCGGTCACCGAGAACGCGCGCGACATCCTCAGCTTCGAGATCGGCCTGCACTGGCTCTCGCTGGTGATCTCGGTCTTCGTGCTGGGACTGATCCTCTGGTGCGTCTTCCGCTTCAACGAGAAGACCAACCCGACCCCCTCGCGCACCACCCACAACACCGCGATCGAGATTGCCTGGACCATCGTGCCGGTGCTGATCCTGGTCGCCGTGGCGATCCCGTCGTTCCGCCTGCTGCGGACGCAGCTGGCGGATCCGAAGGCCGACATGATCGTCAAGGTCATCGGTCATGCCTGGTACTGGTCCTACGAGTACCCGCAGACCGAGACCGGCGGCGGTTTCACGTTCGATGCCAACATCGACGAGGACAAGCAGCCCCGCCTGCTCCAGACCGACAACGAGATGGTCGTGCCGCTGGGCAAAATCGTGAAGATCCAGGTCACGGCGGCGGACGTGCTGCATTCCTGGGCGATGCCGGCCTTCGGCTTCAAGATCGACGCCGTGCCGGGCCGCCTGAACCAGATGTGGTTCCGGGCCGATAAGGAAGGCACCTTCCACGGCCAGTGCTCGGAGCTGTGCGGCCAGCGTCACGCCTACATGCCGATCGTCGTCCGCGTCGTCAGCGAGCAGGCCTATGCCGACTGGCTGAAGGAAGCGAAGACCAAGTACGCGCGCATCGACAACGGAACGAGCTTCGCCGAAGCCCGCTGAAGTCCGGTTGACCGAATAGAACCCGTCAGATCCACAAGGCACCCGAATCCATGGCTACAGCCGCAGCCCATGCCGAGGCCCACGAGGTCCACGACCATAAACCGTCGTTTTTCGCCCGCTGGTTCCTGTCGACGAACCACAAGGACATCGGCACCCTCTACCTGCTCTTCGCCTTCTGCGCCGGCATGATCGGCGCCTTCCTCTCCTTCGGTATCCGAATGGAGATGGAGCAGCCGGGGCTGCAGTTCTTCTCCAACCCGGCGACGTACAACGTGTTCGTCACCGGTCACGGCCTCATCATGGTGTTCTTCATGGTGATGCCGGCGCTGATCGGCGGCTTCGGCAACTGGTTCGTGCCCCTCATGATCGGCGCGCCCGACATGGCGTTCCCGCGCATGAACAACATCTCGTTCTGGCTGACGGTGGCGGGCTTCTGCTCCCTGCTGTGCTCGCTGTTCGTTGAGGGCGCCCCCGGGGCGTCCGGCGCCGGCACCGGTTGGACCGTCTATCCGCCGCTCTCCACCGCCGGCCATCCCGGCCCGGCCGTCGACTTCGCGATCTTCGCCCTGCACCTCTCCGGCACCGGCTCGATCCTGGGGGCGATCAATTTCATCACCACCATCCTGAACATGCGCGCCCCCGGCATGACGCTGCACAAGATGCCGCTGTTCGCCTGGGCTGAGCTGGTCACCGCCTTCCTGCTGCTGCTGTCGCTGCCGGTGCTCGCGGGCGCCGTCACGATGTTGCTGACCGACCGCAACTTCGGGACGACCTTCTTCGATCCGGCCGGCGGCGGCGACCCGATCCTGTACCAGCACCTGTTCTGGTTCTTCGGTCACCCCGAAGTCTACATCATGATCCTGCCGGCCTTCGGCATCGTCTCGCACATCATCGCCACGTTCTCGCGCAAGCCGGTCTTCGGCTACCTCGCGATGGCCTACGCCATGGTCGCGATCGGCGTCGTCGGCTTCGTCGTGTGGGCCCACCACATGTACACGGTCGGCCTGTCGCTGCAGACGCAGTCCTACTTCGTGTTCGCCACGATGGTGATCGCGGTGCCTACGGGCGTGAAGATCTTCTCCTGGATCGCCACCATGTGGGGCGGCTCCATCCGCTTCACCGCCGCCATGCACTGGGCCGTGGGCTTCATCTTCCTGTTCACCGTCGGCGGCGTCACCGGCGTCGTACTCGCCAACTCTGCAGTCGATAAGTACCTGCACGACACCTACTACGTCGTCGCCCACTTCCACTACGTGCTGTCGCTCGGCGCGGTGTTCATCATCTTCGCCGGTGTCTACTACTGGTTCCCGAAGATGACCGGCCACATCATCCCTGAATGGGCTGGCAAGCTGCACTTCTGGCTGGCCTTCATCGGCGCGAACGTCCTGTTCTTCCCGATGCACTTCCTCGGCCTCGCCGGCATGCCGCGGCGTTACGCCGACTACCCGGATGCCTTCGCGGGCTGGCACAAGGTCTCCACCTACGGCGGCCACATCTTCGGCCTCAGCATGTTCGTCTTCGTGATCGGCGTCGTGCTGGCCTTCCGCTCGAAGGAGCGGGCCGCCGACAACCCGTGGGGCGAAGGTGCCACCACCCTCGAGTGGACGCTCCCCTCCCCGCCGCCGTTCCACCAGTTCGAGACGCTGCCGCGCATCGTCGACGAGCCGGGCGCGCACTGACCAATATCCGCGAGGGCCGCAACCGCGGCCCTCGCCCTTCCCCGGAAGCCGCGACGGCGACTTCCCGGCAAGGGCGACCAAGACGGGTGATCCGCACAAGCCGAGTGTGCCGCTCGCGCTGACCCTTGGAACTAATCGATTTCGAAACACGACTCGGCCGTGACGCGCGTGGCCGGGCGCCGACACAACAGCGGCAGACGCGATGACGAGCCTGACGAACACGATCGGACCGGACGCACCGGCCCCGGCCTTCACGGCGGTCGGCGGCGACGTGCCGGACTATTTCGCGCTGCTCAAGCCGCGGGTGATGGTCCTCGTCATCTTCACCGCGCTGGTCGGCATGGTCGTCTCCCAGGGCCACGTTCCGCCGGCCATCGGCGTGATCTCGCTCCTGGCCATCGCGGTCGGGGCCGGGGCGTCGGGCTGCCTCAACATGTGGTGGGATGCCGACATCGACGCCGTCATGACCCGTACCGCACAGCGCCCGATCCCGGCGGGGCGGATCTCGTCCGAGGAAGCCCTCGGCTTCGGGTTGTTCCTGTCGGTGGCGTCGGTGCTGGTGCTGGGCCTCGCGGCGAACTGGCTCGCCGCCGGCCTGCTGGCCTTCACCATCGTGTTCTACGCGGTGATCTACTCGATGTGGCTGAAGCGGGCGACCGCGCAGAACATCGTCATCGGGGGCGCCGCGGGCGCCCTGCCGCCGGTGATCGGCCAGGCCGTCGTCTCCGGCTCGGTCGGGATCGAGTCGCTGGTCCTGTTCGCGATCATCTTCATCTGGACGCCGCCGCATTTCTGGGCGCTGGCGCTGATCAAGGCTGAGGAATACGCCCGCGCCGGCATCCCGATGATGCCCAACGTCGCCGGCCCGGCCTCCACCCGCCGGCAGATTGTCTGGTACTCGGTGTTCCTGGCCCCGCTCGGCCTCGTGCCCGTGGCGCTCGGCTTCGGCGGCCTGCTCTACGCGGTGATCGCCGTGATCGGCGGCGTCGGCATGCTGGCGTTCAGCGTTCGCGTCCTGAGAAACCGCACCGGCGACGCCGAGAAGCGGGCTGCGATGGGCATGTTCGGCTTCTCGATCCTGTACCTGTTCGCGCTGTTCTCCGCGCTGCTCGCCGAACAGAGCTTCGGCCTGTTCCTGCCGGTGACGGTCTGATCGCCATGGCGGATCCGGAAGTCCCCTATCGCCAGCTCACGCCCGCCGAGGAGGCGCGCCGCCGGAAGCGTTCCGTGGCCATCGCGTTGGCCCTGGGTGCCTGGGTCCTGCTGTTCTTCGTGCTGACGATCGTCAAGCTCGGCCCGCAAATCCTCAGCCGTCCGCTCTGAGGGGCACGATGACAAAACCCCATTCCGATCCGATCCGCGGGGCCAAGCGCACGGCGATCGCGTGCGCCGGCCTGGCGGTCGGCATGGTCGGCCTCGCCTTCGCGTCGGTGCCGCTCTACGACGCCTTCTGCAAGGCGACCGGCTACGACGGCACGCCGCGCCAGGGCCCGGCCCTCGCGTCTGCGGCGCGCACCGACGACAGCATGGTGGTGCACTTCGATACCAACGTCGCGCCGGGCCTGCCGTGGAAGTTCGCCCCAGAAGCCAACACCGTCGAGGCGAAGCTGGGCGAGACCAAGACGGTGTTCTTCCGGGTGCAGAACACCGGAGCCAAGCCATCGACCGGCGTCGCGACCTTCAACGTCCAGCCCGGCCTGATGGGCAGCTACTTCGTCAAGATCGCCTGTTTCTGCTTCAACGAGCAGACTTTGCAGCCGGGCGAGACGCTGGACGTGCCGGTGGTGTTCTACGTCGACCCGGCGGTGCGGGAGGATTCGAACACCGCGCATCTCTCCGAGATGACCCTGTCCTACACGTATTTCGCCTCCAAGAACGGCCAGCCGGTGACGGCTTCGGTCGCGACCACGGGGGCTTCGGGCACGAAACGCGATTTCTGATCGCGAACGCGTGACAACAGAGGTCGGCACCGACTAAGTGTGCGGACAAGCTTGGGGGTCCTGTATGCGGCGCCCAGCCAAAGAGCGATTGGCCGGATGCCGGGAACGGCGCGGGGCGTCAGGGTGAGGAGCGACGGGACGATGGCCGAGGCGCACGCCAAGAATCACGATTTTCATATTCTAAGCCCGAGTCCATGGCCGCTGATCGGCGCCTTCTCGGGCTTCCTGATGGCATTCGGCGCCGTGTTCTGGATGAAGAGCCTCCAGATCGGCACCCTCACCCCGGGGCCGTACATCTTCGGGGCCGGCACCTTCGGCGTGCTCTACACCATGTTCGCCTGGTGGAAGGACGTGGTGCACGAGGCCAATTCCGGCGATCACACCCGCGTGGTCCAGCTCCATCACCGTTACGGCATGATGATGTTCATCGCCTCCGAGGTGATGTTCTTCGTCGCGTGGTTCTGGGCCTACTTCGAGGCGGCCCTCTACACCGCCGACCCGATCCAGGCCTCCCGGGTCGAGTTCACGGGTGGCGTCTGGCCGCCGAAGGGCATCGAGGCGTTCGATCCGTGGCACCTGCCGCTGCTGAACACCCTGATCCTGCTGACCTCGGGCACGACCGTCACCTGGGCCCACCATGCCCTCCTGCATGGAGACCGTAAGGGTCTCAAGTACGGCCTGTGGCTGACGATCGTCCTGGGCGTCCTGTTCACGGCCTGCCAGGCCTACGAGTACAGCCACGCCGAGTTCGGCTTCTCGGGCAGCATCTACTCGTCGACGTTCTACATGGCGACCGGCTTCCACGGCTTCCACGTCATCATCGGCACGATCTTCCTGGCCGTATGCCTGTACCGGACGTACGCGGGCCAGTTCACGCCGCGCCAGCACCTCGGCTTCGAGTTCGCCGCCTGGTACTGGCACTTCGTCGATGTCGTGTGGCTGTTCCTGTTCGCCGCGATCTACGTTTGGGGCTCGGGCATCTTCCACGGCGCCGCGCACTGAGAGCAGCTACCCCGTCACCGCATGGCGGGTCTGTGAAAGGGCGGCTCAGGCCGCCCTTTTTCGTGTGCGACTCGGCGTGATCCCCATATCGAGGGAATGGTTGCGAGGCGGCGCGCATGCGGCCGCCCGGGCCGGTCTGGAGTGATCACGTGGACCAACGAACCTATCCGCAGCCGCCACCGGTCCCCACGGGCCTCCGCGGCCGGTGCCCCCGCTGCGGCGAAGGCCACCTGTTCAAGGGCTACCTGACCCTGCGGCCCTCCTGCGAATCCTGCGGGCTCGACTACACGGGCTTCGATTCGGCCGACGGGCCGGCCTTCTTCGTGATGTCGATCGTCGGCCTTCTGGTGGTCGGCCTGGCCCTGTGGATGGAGATCACCTACGAGCCGCCGATCTGGGTCCACGCGCTGGTGGCCGGCAGCCTGTCGATCGGTCTCAGCCTGATCCTGGTCCGGCCGCTCAAGGGCATGCTGATCGCCCTCCAGTACAGCAACAAGGCCGAGCAAGGACGCTTCGAGCAGTGAGCCGCACCGTCCCGCGTTCGGCCGCCTGGCGCGACCTCGTCGCGCCCGGTCTCGCCTCCCTGATCGCGCTGGCGATCCTGCTGGGTCTCGGGATCTGGCAGATCGAGCGCAAGACCTGGAAGGAAGAGCTGATCGCCCGCATCGTCCGGCAGACGAAAGCGGAACCGGTGGCGCCCCCGGCACCCGACGCCTGGGATCCCGGCCGGGACGAGTTCCGCCACGTGCGGGTCTCCGGCCGGTTCGCCAACGATCGCGAGGCGCTCGTCCACGGACTTGCGGCCGGCGAGACGCCGGGCCGGGCGCTCCAGGGTTATTACGTGATCACGCCGTTCCAGCGGGCGGAAGGCGGTGTCGTCCTGATCAACCGCGGCTTCGTGCCCACGGAGTTGAAGGCCCAGGCCGACCGGCGGGACGGCCTGATCGAGGGTCCGATCACCGTGACCGGGATCCTCCGGGCCAGCGAGGCGCGCGGGATGTTCGTGCCGGAAGCGGACCCGGCGCGGGGCGAATGGTTCACCCGCGACGTCGCCGGCATCGCTGCCGCGCGCGGCGTCGCCGACCCGGCGCCCTACCTGATCGAGGCTGACGCGGTGCCGGGCCAGACCACGTGGCCACGGGGCGGCCAGCTGAAGGTCGATCTGCCGAACAACCACCTGCAATACGCCTTCACGTGGTTCGCGCTGGCGCTCTGCCTGATCGGTGTGTTCGGCGTGTTCGCCTATCGTCGCCTGCACGATTCGGACGTCGCCAGCACGGCGTGAGAATAATCCCGCCGCCTGACAAATTCGGCGCAGAAGAATGCCGCGTGACGAGGGTCTAAAACGGCATCGCGTTCCTTTGACCCGGCCGCTTCAGGGCGGAATACTTTGCGTGTTCCTTAACGGTCGCGCAATCCTGCATCTTGTATTCAGTTTGTCGCGACCCTTCGAAGACGCCGCGGGGCAACGTCCCCGCGCGACAGAGGTAGCGCGCCATGACCGACCGTTTCAAAGACACGCCGCCTGATCCGATCCGCTTCGCCTATTGGGTGCCCAACGTCTCGGGCGGGCTGGTGATCAGCAAGATCCCGCAGCGCACGAGCTGGGACGCCGACTACAACCGACGCTTGGCGCAGATCGCGGAGGAAGCCGGCTTCGATTACGCCCTGACCCAGATCCGCTTCACGGCGGGCTACGGAGCCGAGTATCAGCACGAATCGGTGGCGTTCAGCCACGCCCTGCTGGCCGCCACCTCGAAGATCAAGGTCATCGCCGCGCTGCTGCCCGGCCCGTGGCATCCGACGCTCGCGGCCAAGCAGATCGCCACCATCTCGCAGCTCAGCGGCGGCCGGATCGCCGTCAACATCGTGTCGGGCTGGTTCTCGGGCGAGTTCCGCGCGATCGGCGAGCCCTGGCTCGACCACGACGAGCGCTACCGGCGTTCGGAAGAGTTCATCCGCAGCCTCCGGGGGATCTGGACCCAGGACAACTTCACCTTCCGGGGAGATTTCTACCGCTACACGGACTACACGCTGAAGCCGAAGCCGGCCGACCCGCTGCCTGAGATCTTCCAGGGCGGTTCGTCCCGGGCGGCGCGCGACATGGCGGCCCGCGTCTCGGACTGGTACTTCACCAACGGCAACACGCCCGAGAACATCCGCGCTCAGGTCGACGATGTCCGCGCGAAGGCAGCCCAGAGCGGCAACAACCCGCGCATCGGCGTGAACGCCTTCGTGATCGCCCGCGATACCGAAGAGGAGGCCCGCGCCGTCCTCCAGGAGATCATCGACCAGGCCGATCCGGACGCCGTGAAGGCGTTCGGCCACGAGGTGAAGAATGCCGGCAAGGCCTCGCCCGAGGGCGAAGGCAACTGGGCCAAGTCGGATTTCAACGACCTCGTCCAGTACAACGACGGCTTCAAGACCAACCTGATCGGCACACCGGACCAGATCGCCGAGCGGATCCTGGCGTTGAAGGATGCAGGCGCCGACCTGGCCCTGCTGGCCTTCCTGCATTTCCAGGAGGAGGTCGCGTATTTCGGCGCGCATGTGATTCCCAGGGTCCGCGCGCTCGAAGCTGCCCGCGAGACGCGCGCCGAGGCGGCCTGATGGCCGTCCGCCCGAGAGATCCCCGTCCCGTTCGGAGTGAGCCATCATGAACATCGCCGTCGATGCGCGCGCGCTCGAAACCCAGCCGCGCCAGGGCGTCCCGGGGCCGGCCAAGCCGCCCTCCCCCGCCCATGTGATCCGTGACGACGCGGAGGCGCTGGCGGTCGCCCGGAACCTCGCCGCGGAGTTCCGACGCGGCGCCTCCGAACGCGACCGGAACCACACGCGGCCCCTGGCGGAGCTCGATGCCTTCTCCCAAAGCGGGTTGTGGTCGATCAACGTCCCGAGGGCCTACGGCGGCCCGGAGGTGTCCTACAAGACCCTGGCGCAGGTCGTCGCGATCATTTCGGCGGCCGATCCGGCGATCGGCCAGATCTCGCAGAACCACCTCGGTATCGTGGCGTCGATCCGCACAGTCTCGGACGAGGCGCAGAAGCGGCTGCTGTTCGGGGAAGTCCTGCGCGGCACCCGGTTCGGCAACGCGTTCTCCGAACGTGGGACCAAGCGGGCCGCGGATTTCGAGACGCGGTTCACCGATCACGGCGACCACGTGATCGTGCGCGGCCAGAAGTTCTACGCGACCGGGGCATTGCTCGCGCACCTGGTGCCGATCGTCGCCCTCGATGCCGAGGGGCGGGCCTGGTACGCCATCGCCGAGCGGAACGCGCCGGGACTGACGGTGATCGACGACTGGTCCAGCTTCGGCCAGCGCGGCACGGCGAGCGGCACGGTGCTCATCGAGAACGTCCGGGTTGAGAAGACCCACCTGGTCCCGGCCTGGAAGGGCTACGAGGCGCCCCGGGCGGACGGCGCCATTTTCCAGATCATCCAGGCGGCGGTCGATGCCGGCATCGGCCGCGAGGCCCTGGACGACACGATCGCGTTCGTGCGCGAGAAGGCGCGCCCCTGGATCGACAGCGGGCAGGAGCGGGCCGCCGACGACCCCTACACGATCCAGGCGGTCGGCGACCTCACGATCCGCCAGCACGCGGCCGAAGCCCTGCTCGACCGGGCCGGACTGGCCCTCGACGCCGCGGTCGCACAGCCGGACGCGGAGCGCGTCGCCGCCGCCCAGCTCGCCGTGGCGGAGGCGAAGGTGCTCACCACCGAGGTCGCGCTGGCCGCCTCCAACAAGCTCTTCGAGCTCTCCGGCACCCGCTCGACGCTGGCAGCGGAGAATCTCGACCGCCACTGGCGCAATGCCCGGACCCATACCCTGCACGATCCGGTGCGCTGGAAGGTCGCGATCATCGGCAATCACGCCTTGAACGGTGTCGCGCCGCCCTTCCACGCCTGGAGCTGACGCAGGTTCCGGCGGCCGGGCTGCCGGACCGGATGAAGCGTCGTCCCCGGGTGATACCGCGGGCGACGTTTCTGGCCGCGCTCGATGCCCTGGCGTTGGGCTGGGGTGCTCCTAGAGAACCGGAAGGCCCCGGGCCTTGGCTTCCTCACCCGGCTCAACGTGGATGGTCACGACCGCCCCCGGAATCGTAGTTTCCAAGGCGCTCTCCAGCCGGTCGCAGATGGCGTGCGAGGCTTCGACCGTCATGCTGCCCGGAACCACGAGGTGGAAGTCGATGAAGGTCGCCTGTCCGGCCGACCGGGTGCGGACGTCGTGGGCTTCGAGGGCGCCCTCCCCATGCAGCGAGATCAGCGAGCGGATCTCGCAGACCATGTCGGGCGAGGCGGCCCGATCCATCAGGCCGTCGACCGATTCGCGCACCATCCGGAAGCCGGACCACAGGATGTTGAGTGCCACGAGTCCGGCCACCGCCGGGTCGAGGGCCGGGTAGCCGGTCACCCAGACCGCAGCGACGCCCGCGAGTACGCCGCAGGAGGTCACCACATCGGCGAAGACGTGGCGTGCATCCGCGATCAGCGCCGGCGAGCGCCAGGCGCGGCCCCAGCGCATCAGCGCCCAGGCCCAGGCGGCATTGATGGCGCCCGCCCCGAGATTGATCGCGAGGCCCACGGCCGGCGCGTCCAGGGGTTTCGGGGCGAGCAGGCCGAAATACGCCTCCCGCAGGATCAGGACGGCGGCCACCACGATGAGCGCGCCCTCGATCACCGCGGAGAAGAACTCCGCCTTGTGGTGGCCGTAGGGATGCTCGGCGTCGGCCGGACGCGCGGCGACCCGCAGGGCTACGAAGGCGCCGATCGCTGCCACCACATTGATGATGCTCTCGAGCGCGTCGGAGTACAGCGCCAGGCTGCCGGTAAGCCAGGCTGCGTAGAACTTCAGCCCAGTTACCACGAGGCCGATGCCTGCGCTGAGAAGGGCTGCTTTCTGGGTCCGGTCCATGGGATGCGCCGATCACGAGTCGACGTGCCCATACGGGATGCAGCTTGCCTCAGGCCACGGCAAAGCTTCGACGCTGCCGAAAGAGTCTTAGCTGCGGCTATGCCTCGGGCGGTTCGGGAGCTGGGCTGCGGGCCGCCTCGCGCTGGCGGCTCCGCTCGGCCTTGGCCCGTGCCTCCGTCGCCTTGCGCAGCAGACGCCGCCGCTGCCACGCGAAGCGTGCGGAGGCGGCCATGGTGTCGAGACGCGCGGCTTCGCGGTCCCAGTACCCGACGAGTTGGCCGTCGAGGGTTACGCGGGCGGGACGGCTGATCCGGACCATGACGTTCAGTCCCGCGGCGCTGGCGGCTCGCCGGTCTCGGCCACGATCAGCGCGTCGGCGTCGCCGTGGAAGCTCCCAGTCCCGGAATTCGGCACCGGGACGGTCGGGCTTCCGAAGGGCTCGCTCGGATAGGCCTCCTCGAACTTCGACCGCGCCTGATCGGGATCGTCGGCCTTGAGCACGATCTGTTCGGTGCCGGGCAGCGGCCAACGCGGGTCGGCGGCATCACGGGGGCGCACGGCGTACCAGGGCATCGTTCGAGCGTCTCCGTCTACGGTGAGGCGTGAACCGGCGGCGCGGCGAACCGGTTCCGAGGTTGAAACGGCGCCCGGTTCGGTGCAGGCAGCCGGCGATGCGCGTGGACCTGTTCGATTTCGACCTGCCGGAGAGCAGCATCGCCCTGCGCCCGGCCGAGCCGCGCGACGGCGGGCGGCTCTTGGTCGTGCACCCCGGCGAGGATTTGGCGGACCGCACGGTGCGCGACCTGCCGGCGGCGCTGCGCTCCGGCGATGCCCTGGTCTTCAACGACACGCGGGTCATCCCGGCGCGGCTCAACGGCGTGCGCACGCGCCCGGGGGCGCCCGGCCAGCGCACGGAGGTGATGCTGCATCTTCGGGAGGCGCCCGCGCGCTGGCGCGCCTTCGCCCGCCCGGCCAAGCGATTGACCCCCGGGGACGCGATCCAGTTCGGCGCGCTCCAGGCCATCGTCGCCGGGAAGGCAGAGGGCGGCGAGATCGTGCTGGATTTCGACCGCGGCGGCGCCGAACTCGACGCGGCGATCGCCCAGGAAGGGGCGCTACCCCTGCCGCCATACATCGCCGGCAAGCGTCCCACCGACGCCCGCGACGCCACCGACTACCAGACCGTCTACGCGCGCCATCCCGGTGCCGTGGCGGCGCCCACGGCCGGGCTGCACTTCTCCGACGCGCTGCTGGCGGACCTCGATGCGGCCGGCCTGCGGCGGCACCACGTCACCCTGCATGTCGGCGCCGGGACGTTCCTGCCGGTCAAGGCGGACGACACCGACGGCCACCGGATGCATGCCGAGATCGGCATCCTCGACGCCGACACGGCCGGCGCCCTCAACGCCGTCCGGGCCGCGGGCTGCCGGATCGTCGCGGTGGGCACGACGGCGCTGCGCCTCCTCGAGAGCGCCGCGAGCCCCGACGGCACGCTCTCGGCCTTCTCGGGGCCGACCGACATCTTCATCACGCCGGGCTACCGCTTCCGAGCGGTCGACGCCCTGGTGACGAACTTCCACCTGCCGCGCTCGACCCTGTTCATGCTGGTCTCGGCGTTTTCCGGCCTCGACACGATGCGGGCGGCCTACGCGCACGCGATCCGGAGCGGCTACCGCTTCTACTCCTACGGCGACGCCAGCCTGCTGTTCCCGGGCCCGCGCGCGGACATCTCATGACCGTTCCTGCCATGACCGAGCCGGCGCCCTTCGGCTTCACCCTGCACGGGCAGGACGGCACCGCCCGGACCGGCGAAATCGCGACGCCGCGCGGAAACATTCGCACCCCGGCCTTCATGCCGGTGGGCACCGCCGCGACCGTGAAGGCGATGTATCCGGGGCAGGTGCGGGAACTGGGTGCCGACGTGGTCCTGGGTAACACCTATCACCTGATGCTCCGTCCCGGCCCGGAGCGGATGGCGCGGCTCGGCGGCCTGCACAAATTCATGAACTGGGACCGGCCGATCCTGACCGATTCCGGCGGCTTCCAGGTGATGTCGCTCTCGGCCCTGCGGAAGATCGACGAGCAGGGGGTGACCTTCCGCTCGCATATCGACGGCACCGCGCACCACATGAGCCCGGAACGCTCCATCGAGATCCAGGGCCTGCTCGGCTCCGACATCCAGATGCAGCTCGACGAGTGCGTGCGCCTGCCGGCGGAGCACGCGGCGATCGAGAAGGCCATGCACCTCTCGCTGCGCTGGGCCGAGCGCTGCCGGGTGGCGTTCGGCGAGCAGCCCGGCAAGGCGATGTTCGGCATCGTGCAGGGCGGCGACGTCCCGGCGCTCCGCGTCGAGAGCGCCCGCGCCCTCACCGACCTCGACCTGAAGGGCTACGCGGTCGGCGGCCTCGCGGTGGGCGAGCCGCAGGCGGTGATGTTCGCCATGATCGAGACCGTGGAGCCGCACCTGCCGGAAGGGAAGCCACGCTACCTGATGGGCGTGGGCACGCCGGACGACATCCTCGGGGCGGTGGCCCGGGGCATCGACATGTTCGATTGCGTGATGCCGACCCGCGCCGGCCGGCACGGCCTGGCCTATACCCGCAACGGCCGGGTCAACCTGCGCAACGCCCGCCACGCCGAGGATACGGCACCGCTGGACGAGACCTCGACCTGCCCGGCGGCGCGCGACTATTCCCGTGCCTATCTCCACCATCTCGTCCGGTCGAACGAGATCCTGGGGATGATGCTGCTCACTTGGAACAACCTCGCCTACTACCAGGACCTGATGGCGGGCGCTCGGGCTGCGATCCGCGAGGGGCGGTTCACCGATTACTGCGCCGCCACCCGTGAGGGCTGGGCACGGGCCGAACGCGCCGCCGCCGGATGAGGATCCGCCTCACGGATGCGCCAGAATGCGGTAGGTGCCGTCCGGGTCGTCGGCCCCGAAGCGGACGGCGGCCTTCAGGCCCGCTACGATCCGCGCCGCCACCGGCAGGCGGTAGTGCAGCGCATCCCAGTAATTGTCGTCCCGCGTGGTGATCGACGAGGGACGCCGGAAATCCACCACCACGGCGCCGTGCCGGGCACCGATCTCCGCGACGCGCGCCTTGCAGGCCGCCTCCCGGCGACCGGCCGGCGTACCGGGCGCCCCCTGCGCGACCGCGTGGACCGGCATGAAGGCGACGACCTTCGTCGCGGCGTCGGGCAACTGCCCGAGCAGCGCATCGAGCCGCGCCAGGGCCGGCATCGGCGCATCCGGCGGATCTGCCGGCGTCGCAGGATCGCGCGCGCCGGCGCGGATATGGGTGCGGGCGCGCTCGGGATCGTAGAGCGCCTCGGGCGGCGTGAAGACCGCATAGCCGTCGGCCTTCAGCCGCGGCTGCACGAGGCCGAGGCGCGCCAATCCGGTCTGCGCAGCGATCGTAAGTGAGCGGAGGCTGACCTGCCGCAGCACGCCCCAGGGTGTGCCGGCCTCGTAGAGCCAGTCCGGAAAGGCGTTGGCGCTGCGGGCCGGCGGATCGGCCGCGCACCAGGTCGCGTCGAGCCCGAACAGGATCGCCTTTACCGGCCGGTTGGCCACGAACAGCGCGGCTAGCCGCATCTGCTCATCCGGCGTCGCGGCGTTGACCGCAAGGTTGGCGAAGCGCGCCGCGAAGGCCGCGTCGAGAGCGCCCGGGTCCAGCAGCCGCGCTGTCGAGGTGCCGAACACCGCGGCGTCGAAGGCGCCCCCGCGGGCGATCTGTGGATAGGACAGCCGCTGGTTCGTATCCATGATCGGACCCGGCGGATGGCCGGGGGCCGCCCGCAGGCCGTAGGGGTCCAGGGCCGCGATGCCGCCAACCACGCAGAGCCCGACGAGCGCAGCGCCGATCAGGAATACTCGCGACCAGGATGCCCACGCGGACGACGCGGCGGCAACGGGGATGGGACCGGCTGATGTTTCCGAGGCCATAGGCAGGGCGCATACCCGCTTCGGACCGAGCCGTCGCGCAGATTAGCGGTCCGTACCGCGTGCGGGATCGCAGAAACCGAGCCGCGATGGCGGATGGCAGCACCCGGCCTGCAGGTGCCTGACCGAAGCCGCCGGATCCTATCAGAAGAAAGCGGGAAGACCGTCAGCCCCAAGAAGGAGCTTGGTCGGAGTGGCAGGATTTGAACCTGCGACCCCCACGTCCCGAACGTGGTGCGCTACCAGACTGCGCTACACTCCGAAGGCCGGCTTGCGTCTCCGCAACTGCCGGCAGCGGGCTTATAGCTGCGCCTTTCCCGTACCGCAAGGGCGGTTTTGGGCGCTCAGCGCAGACGGGTCGTCCAATCGCCCACCGGATGCCGAACCGCGATCTCGAACGCCGCGTCGCGCAAAGCGGCCGTGGCGGCATATCCGAGACCGCAATCGATCTCCGCGAGGGTCCAGTCGCCGGCCTGCGCCATGCGGAGAAGCCTTGGGCGGGCGGGCGGCACGCTGACGCTGAAACGGTCGAGGGGCATCGACAGGCCGGTGCCCAACGCCTTCACCACGGCCTCCTTGCGCGTCCACAGGCCGAAGAAGGCGGCCTCGACCGTCTCGGGGGCGTGGACGGCGAGGGCTGCGGCCTCATCCGCCGCGAAATGCCCGCGCGCGATGCGCAGCGCATCCGGGATCGGCCGGATCGCCTCGACATCGACGCCGATGGCCACGCCGCGCGCCAAGCCGACGACCGCGCGTTCGCCGGAATGGGACAGGTTGAAGTCGAAGGCGCCTTGCACTGGGCCGGTCAGGCGCGGCTTGCCGGCCCCGCCGGCCTCCATGCGGATCTCGCCCGGTGCGAGGCCCAGCGCGTCTCCGAGAATCAACCGCAGAGCCGCGTGGCTCGCCTGGAAGCGGACGCGGTCGGCCGCCCGCATGAAGCGCGCGGCGCGGTCGCGCTCCTGGGCATTGAGGACAGATGCGCAACGCTCGAGCTGGCCAGGCGACAAAGCGAGATCGACCACCCAGATCTCGGCCGCGCTCACGCGACCCCTCGCGGCGTCCGCGCGTACGACGTACGAAGTTCAGGGTGAGGCGGCACGGGTTCGATCCGGTGGCGGCGGGGGGAGGAGCATCGTCGTGCGGCACCGGGCTGGCAAGTGCAGGGAGACTTGAGCGTTCGGTCCGCGCCGAGAGGAGCGGCGTTGCCGAGCCTCGCCGGGCGGCGCGCACGCTACGGCGTCTTCTTCGCGACCTACCTCTATCAGGGCCTGATCGCCGGCTTTTCCCTCACCGCCCTGGCCAACCACCTCACGGCGCACGGGGTGTCGGCAACCGAGGTCGGGGTCCATTTTGCCCTGGCGGGGCTGCCCTGGACGCTCCAGCCGATCCTGTGGGGGCCGCTCGTCGACCGGTCCGGAGACCTGCGCATGGGCCGGCGCCGGCCCTTCGCGGTCGCCGCGCTTCTCGGATGCCACGCGGCTCTCGCCCTGATGCTGCTGCTCGACGCGGAACAGGTGGGCCTGCTCGGCCTCGCCTTCCTGGTCCACAGCCTGTTCGCTTCGCTGCTGGATACCGCGTGCGACCGGATGATCATGGACCACGTTCCCGCGGCGGAGCTCGGCCGGGTCAGCGCCTGCACCCGCGCGGGCTTCGTCGTCGGGACGAGCCTCAGCGCGGCGATCCTGGGCTGGACGCTCGCCACCTACGGGTTGACCGTCAGCCTGTCCCTGCTGCTCGGCGCCGGTCTGATGGCGAGCCTGCCGATGCTGCTCGTGCGAGAAGCACCCGCCGACGCGTTGCTGTCGCTCGACCGGCGCGGGCCGGCTCCCCGACGGGTCCCGTTCCTGCGCTTCCTCCGCCGCCTCGGCGTGGCCCTGCGCAGGAGGCGGGCTCTGCAACTGCTGGCCCTGTGCTTCGGCCTCGACGGCGCCCTCGGGCTGTTCGAGCTGCCCTTCTCGGTCCACCTGCTCCAGGGCCGCGGCTGGGAACCCGCGGTTCTGTCCCAACTCCAGGCGGGCCTGGCGCTCGTGAGCGGCACCGCGGGCGCGTTCGCCATCGGCCTGTGGTCCGATCGGGTCGGGCCGGTGCGGCCGCTGAGGCTCCTGCTGCTGGCGAGCGCGGCCACCTTCGTGCTGGCGGCGGTGCTGATCGGTGCGGGCCTTCTCGGCCCCGCGGCGCCGCTCATCCTGGCCCTGACCAACGCCCTGCCGGGCCTCCTGATCGTCGCGCTGATGCCCGCCCTGCTCCAGGCCAGCCGCGGGCGCGCCGGCGCGGCGACGCAGTTCGAGGTCTACATGGCGGCGATGAATCTCGGCTCGGTCGCTGGGACGGCTTCGGCCGGATGGCTCGCCCCGGTGATGCCGCTATCCGCCGTGGCGATCCTGGTCGCCGTCGTGTTCCTGGGCGCGGCCCTCCTGGTCGGCCGCGGCGATCTGCTCGCACCGGGCGGTTGAGGGAAATCGGGGATGTCTCAGGACGGGCGACTCCCCCCGGGCCCGCGATGCGCTAGAACGCCGGCATGCCAGCTGCGAAGCCCGACACGCCCGACCTCGACCTGACAACCGAGGAGGCGCGCACCGAGCACGCGCGGCTCTCGGACGCGATCCAGGAGGCCGACCGGCTCTACCACCAGGAGGACGCGCCGGAGATCTCGGACGCGGAATACGACCGCCTGCGCCGCAGGCTGGAGGCGATCGAGACCCGGTTTCCCGATCTCGCCGGGACCGGGGCGGCCAGCACCACGGTCGGCGCCAAGCCGTCCGAGAAGTTCGCCAAGGTGCGGCACGCCGTACCGATGCTGTCGCTGGGCAACGCCTTCGACGCGGAGGGAGTCGCGGAGTTCGTGGCCCGGGTCCGGCGCTTCCTGGGCTGGTCCGAGGACGCGCCCCTCGCCTTCACGGCCGAGCCGAAGATCGACGGCCTGTCGCTGTCGCTGCGCTACGTGAACGGCCAGTTGGAGACGGCGGCGACCCGCGGCGACGGCGAGGTCGGCGAGAACGTCACTGCCAACGCCCGTACCGTCCACGACATACCCGCGACGCTCGCCGGGACCGGATGGCCGGAGATCTGCGAGATCCGTGGGGAGGTCTACCTGTCCCACGCCGATTTCGCCGCGATCAACGCGCGCCAAGAGGCGGCCGGCAAGCCGCTCTTCGCCAACCCGCGCAACGCCGCCGCCGGCAGCCTGCGCCAGCTCGATCCCGGAATCACCGCCTCCCGGCCGCTGAAGTTCTTCGCCTATGCCTGGGGTGAGCTCTCGGCGCCGATCGCCGAGACGCAATCGGGCACCCTGCAGCGCTTCGCCGACTGGGGCCTGCCGGTGAACCCGCTCACACGGACCTTCACAGACATCGAATCGATGCTCGGTCACTACCGCCGGATCGAAGCGGACCGGGCGGGGCTCGGCTACGACATCGACGGCGTCGTCTACAAGGTGGACGACTTGGCGCTGCAGAAGCGGCTCGGCTTCGTCTCCCGCTCGCCGCGCTGGGCGCTCGCGCATAAGTTCGCCGCCCAGGAAGCGACGACGGTGGTGGAGGACATCGTCATCAATGTCGGCCGCACCGGCTCGCTCAACCCCCTCGCGAAGCTGCGGCCCGTGACGGTGGGCGGCGTGGTCGTCTCCAACGCGACGCTCCACAACGAGGGCTACGTGAAGGGCGTCGGCGGCGACGGAGAACCGATCCGCGACGGCCGGGACATCCGCGTCGGCGACACCGTCACGGTGGTGCGAGCCGGCGACGTCATTCCAAAAGTCATGGATGTCGACCTCGCCAAGCGCCCTGCGGATTCGCAGCCCTACGTCTTCCCGGAGACCTGCCCGGCCTGCGGCAGCCGCGCCGTGCGGGCGGTCAACCCGCGCACCGGCCGCCCCGACGCGATCCGGCGCTGCACCGGCGGCCTGATCTGCCCGGCGCAGGGGGTGGAGCGGCTGAAGCACTTCGTCTCGCGCAACGGTTTCGACATCGAGGGCTTCGGCGAGACCTATATCGAGGTGCTGTTCGAGGCCGGGCTGGTGCGCCAGCCCGCCGACCTGTTCCGCCTGGATTTCGAGACCCTGAAGGCGGCCGTCGTGGCGCGGCGCGAGGCGCTGTCGGCCGAGCGGCGCGCCGAGGCCGGCACCACCGAGCCGCCGAAGAAGGCCACCAAGAAGAAGGGCGACGAGGACGACAAGGCGATCAAGAACCTGCTGGCGGGAGTCGAGGCCCGCCGCTCGGTCCCGATGAACCGCCTGCTGTTCGCCCTCGGCATCCCGCAGATCGGCGAGGCCACCGCCAAGGCCCTGGCCAAGCGGTTTTCCGACATGCCGTCGCTGATCGCAGCGATCACAGAGGCGGCGGCCGTGCAGCCGGGGCCGGACTGGGTCGAGCTGCGGTCCGTGGACAGGATCGGCGACACGACCCGGGACCGCCTGCTCGACCTCGGCTTCCCCGACGACGCACCCTCCGACGCGCCGCGCGCGCGCCTCAGCGCGCCCCAGCGGGAAAACCTGCTGCAGCATTACGGCGATGCCGACGCCGTGCGGGCCGCCCTCGCCCGGGCCGCCGAGCAGAAGCCCGGGGACGCCTACCGGCTGTTTGCCGACGACGGCGAGATCGGGCCCGTGGCGACCGACGCGCTGATCCTGTTCTTCTCCGAGCCGCACAATGCCGACGCGGTCAACGCCTTGCTCGAACAGGTGACGGTCGAGCCGATGGAGCGACCAGCCGCCGCCTCGGCCTTCGCCGGCCAGACCGTGGTATTCACCGGCACACTGGAGAAGATGACCCGCAACGAAGCCAAGGCGGTGGCCGAGCGGCTCGGCGCTAAGGTCTCCGGATCGGTTTCGGCCAAGACCGACCTCGTGGTCGCGGGCCCCGGGGCCGGCTCGAAGCTCAAGGACGCCGAGAAGCACGGCGTCCGGGTCGTGTCGGAGGACGATTGGCTCGGGATGGTGGCGCAGGGTTGAAGCGCGAGTCGCCTGGGCTTAGACCGCTCGGGAACACCCCGAGAACGTTCCCCTGCATGGTCGATCCGCGATGACGGTCCTGGCCCTCGACTTCGAGACGGCCAACGAGCGGCGCGACAGTGCCTGCGCGGTGGGCCTCGCCTGGATCGCGGATGGGCGCGTGGTCCGCCGGGAGAGCCACCTGATCCGGCCGCCGGAGATGCGGTTCTCGCCGGGCAACATCCGCGTCCACGGCATCCTGCCCGCGAACGTCGCCAACGAACCGGATTTCGCCGGCGTGATGGCGCCCTATCTCGGCGACCTCACCCGCGGGCTGATCCTGGCGCACAACGCCAGCTTCGATATTGGTGTGCTCCGCGCGGGCCTCGCCCGGGCCGGCCTGCCGGTGCCGGCCCTGTCGTATCTCTGCACGGTCCAGATCGCCCGCCGGGTCTTCCCGGCGCCGGAGGGTTGCGGCCTCGGCAAGGTGGCCCGGCGCCTCGGCATCCGCTTCGAGCACCACGATGCCGGCGAGGATGCCTATGCCTGCGCGGCGATCGCCCTGGCGGCCATGCGCCAGACCGAGACGCCGGACGTCCACGGCCTCGCGGCGGCGATCGGCGTCCCGGTCACCCGGGTGACGGGCGGCCCGTCCCTCCCCCGCCGGGCTTCGGGACCGATCAGCGACCGCGCGCTGGCCGCCTTCCCGGCCGCCCCCTCGGCACTGCGCTTCTCCGTGCGGGGCTCGACCGGCAAGCGGTACGACGTCGTGCTCGAAGAGCGGGCGGGCGGCCCGCAGCTCCGTTGCACCTGCACGGCCGGGCGCTACGGGATGCGCTGCCGCCACGTGAAGGCGTTGGAGGTCGGGGACATCACCGACCTGCTCTCCGACAACGCCGAACACGTGGAACTGCTCGCCCGGATGCTCGGCGCGAAAGTCCGTGTCGCCTGACGAGGATCAGGCTGCCGCGAGGCAGCGCCAGAACGCCGCGACCGCGCGCTCATACCGAAATGCCGATACGCGACCAGTTGAAGAGGCCGTAACCCGAGCCGTTCCCGAGGCGATCGGGAACGGCTCTCAGGCCAGCGCTTTCGAGGTGTTTGGCCAGGTGCGCGTCGTGGGATCAGCGCTCCCGAGCCGATCACGCGCCCCCCCCCTTTCCCGGACAGGTGAAGCGAAGCGGAACCTGATCCGGGACCCAGCACACGAAGCGCCGCGCCAGCGGCACAGGTTGATCAGGCGGACGCTGCGCACCGTATTGTGTTGGATCCCGGGTCGCATTCCGCTGGCGCTGCATGCGCCCGGGAAAAGGGCCGTGCAGACCGCTCGACGCCATGTCCTTGCTCTCGGGCCCCGGTCCTATGAGCGCCCAGCTAAAAGATCAGGCCGCGCGCTTCGCATCGCCGTAGAACGTCCCGCCCTGCTCGGCCATGACGGCCAGGGTGTCGGGGACTCGGAAGCGGGCGCCGTGCTTGGCCTCGAGGCCGCGGGCCAGCGCCACGAAGGAGGCCGCCCCCATGAAGTCGATGTAGGACAGGGTGCCGCCGGTGAACGGGGCGAAGCCGAAGCCCAGGATCGAGCCGACATCGGCCTCCCGGGGATCCGTGACCACACCCTCGCCCACGGTGCGGGCGGCTTCCAGCGCCTGCACCACCAAGAGCCGCTGCTTCAGCTCGTTGAAGTCGACCGCCTCGGGGGCGATCCGGTTGGGCTGCAGCTCCGCTAGGCCCGGCCAGAGGCGCTTGGGGGCGCCTTCGGGATAATCGTAGAACCCCTTGCGGTTCTTGCGCCCGAGCCGGCCCTGGCCCTCCACCATGGCGGTGAGGATGGTCTTCTGGGCCGGGTCGACCGCCCCCGCGCCGACCTGCGCCTCGGTGGCCTTGGCGATCTTGAGCACGAGGTCGAGGGCGACCTCGTCGTTGAGCGAGAGCGGACCCACCGGCATGCCGGCCTGGCGCCCTGCGCTCTCGATCATGGCGGGCGGCACGCCTTCGGCGAGCATCTTGTGCCCTTCCAGGATGTAGGCGCCGACGCAGCGGTTGGCGAAGAACCCGCGGGCGTCGTTCACGACGATCGGCGTCTTCTTGATCAGTCGCACGTAATCGAGGGCGATCGCGAGCGCCGCGTCGCCGGTGGCCTCGCCCTTGATGATCTCGACCAGCATCATCTTCTCGACGGGCGAGAAGAAATGGATGCCCACGAACCGGTCCGGCCGCTGCGAGTTCTTCGCCAGGCCGGTGATCGGCAGCGTCGAGGTGTTGGAGGCGAAGATCGTGTCGGCGCCGATCACCGCCTCGACCTTCTGGATCACCTCGGCCTTCACCTTGGGGTCCTCGAACACCGCCTCGATCACGAGGTCGCAGCCGCTGAGCGTGGCGTAATCCGCCGTTGTGGTGATCCGGCCGAGCAGCGCGTCGCGGTCCGCGGTCTTGGCGCGGCCCTTGTTGATCTGCCCGGTGATCAGCGTGTGGGCGTAGGCCTTGCCCTTCTCGGCGGCCTCGATCGACTGATCGACCAGGACGACCTCGATCCCGGCCTGGGCCGTGACGTAGGCCACGCCCGCGCCCATGAAGCCGGCGCCGATCACGCCGACCCGCCGCAGGCTGGTGGCGGGAACGTTCTTCGGCCGGCGGGCGCTCTTGTTCAGCTCGCCCATGGAGATGAACAGCGTGCGGATCATCGCTGCCGCCTCCTTCGAGCGCAGGATATGCGCGAAGTACCGGCTCTCGACCCGCAGGGCGAGGTCCATCGGCAGCTGCAGGCCCTCGTAGACCGAGGCCAGGATCGCCTTGGCGGCCGGGTAGTTGTCGTGCGTCTCCCGGCGGTAGATCGCGTTGGCCGGCGGCCAGATCATCATGCCGGCGGGTGAGTAGACTTTGCCGGAGGGCGCCTTGAACTTCGGCACGTCCCAGGGCGCCACCGCCGAGCCGCCGTTGCGGATCCAGGCCTTGGCGCGCTCGACGATCTCGGCCTGCGGCGCCACCGCGTGGATCAGGCCCATGCCCTTGGCCATCGGCGCGCGGATCTGCTCGCCCTTGAACAGCATCTGGAGCGCGTCGCCGGTCTGCATCAGCCGGGCGACCCGCTGGGTGCCGCCGCCGCCCGGGAACAGCCCGACCTTGATCTCCGGCAGCCCGAGCCGCGTCTTGGCATCGTCCGAGGCAATCCGGTGATGGCAAGACAGGGCGAGTTCGAAGGCGCCGCCCAGGCACAGGCCCTGGATCGCGGCCGCGAACGGCTTGCCGCAGGTCTCAAGCCGCCGGAACAGCAGCGACAGGCGCCGCGACGCCTCGAAGAAGTGGCGCATCGCCACCTCCTCGCCCTGCTCGGCTTTCAGCTGCTCATAGGCCCGGCCGAGTCCCTGCAGCATGGTGAGGTCGGCGCCACCGGAAAAATTGTCCTTGCCGGTCGCGATCACGCAGCCCTTGATCGCCGCGTCCGAGGCGACCTGCTCGATGATCTGCTCCAGCTGATCCATCACCGCTTCGGTGATCACGTTCATCGACCGGCCCGGCATATCCCAGGTCGCCACCGCAACGCCGTCTAAATCGGTCTCAAAACGGAAATCGGTCAGCGTCATGGTGCCGTCCTCCCAAAGTCACGCCGTCTAAAAGCCGGTGGTTGTACGTTAAGGTTGCATTGAGTGCTGGAGCGCATGATCCGCCGGTCGGGGGGTACCGACGGATTCGGCACATGACGAAGGAAATTGGCTGCCGCGCATGCCGCGACGGGGCCGCCCTCGATTTCGACTTCACGATGGCCTTCCAGCCGATCCTCGACCTCGGATCCGGACACGTCTGGGCCTACGAGGCCTTGGTGCGCGGGCCCAATGGCGAACCGGCCGGCACGATCCTCGACCGGGTGACGGACGCGACGCGCTACCAGTTCGACCAGGCCGCGCGCGTGAAGGCGATCGAACTGGCCGGGCGCCTGTTCCCGCGGGACAGCGACACCCGGCTGTCGATCAACTTCATGCCGAACGCGGTCTACGAGCCCAACGCCTGCATCCGCGCCTCCCTGGATGCCGCGCGGCGCGTCGACTTCTCGTATCGGCGGATCATGTTCGAGTTCACCGAACAGGAGCGGTTCCACGACATCGAGCACGTGAAGCGCATCGTGGCCGCCTACCGCAAGCAGGGCTTCCTGACGGCGCTCGACGATTTCGGCGCCGGCTTCGCGGGGCTGAACCTGCTGGCGAATTTCCGCCCCGACCTGATCAAGATCGACATGGAACTCGTGCGCGGCATCGACACCGATTCCGGCCGCCACGCGATCGTGTCCGGTATCATCGCCATCGCCCGCGCGCTCGGCGTCACGGTTCTGGCCGAGGGCGTCGAGACCGCGGGGGAACTCGACGCCCTGCGCGGTCTCGGGATCACGCTGGTGCAGGGCTATCACTTCGCCAAGCCCAAGCTCGAGGCGCTGCCCCAGGTGGACGGCTTCGCCCACCGGGCGGCCGCGCGCGCGGCCTGAGGCCAGCCGATCGCGCGCGGGGGACGGCATCGGCTACTTCGGTGCCGGGGCGGGGGGAGCCGCCGGAGGCGGAACCGGCGGCGCACCGGTCTTCGGGGCGTTGTCGGTGGCGGCGGCCACAGCCAGCATGTTGAGGAGCTTCGTCACCGAGTTCTGCGAGATCGCCGTGACCGCAGAGTTGGGATCGGCGTTCATGGTCTGGAACTTGAGGTAGGTCGGATCGGCGTAGATCTCGTCCAGATGCTTCAGCTCCGTGAGCGTGAACTTCTGGGCGTATTCCTTCGACAGCCCCTCGATCATGATGCCGCGCTGCTTCTCGAACTCGTCCGTGAGTTCCTTGCGCACGGCCTCGGCGCGGGATTCCGGCATCGCCGCCACGGTCTTCTCCAGCGCGACGTTGAAGCCGGTCTGAAGGTTCTTGATCAAGGTCTTGTTCACCAGCGACGTGGCTTCGGTGATGCGGTCGGACGCATCGTCGGCACGTGCGGCCAGCGGCATGCTCAGGGAGACGCCCAGGCAGAGCGTCGCGATCAGGCGGTTCAAGGGCTCGACTCCCAATGTTTTATCGTCCGGCCCGGATTCGGGCCGACCGTCGCCCGCGCCTCTACAGCATCGTGCCGGATATCGGAACCGGCACGATGCTGTAGGTCCTTGGTTTCGCATCGTCTTTTTCCGAAAGCCGGAAACCACCTTTCGGGACGATGCGCGAGCAGCGTTCCCGGGCTTTGGAGAGCGGCCGTGGCCGGCCCCCGCGCCGCACCGTCGCTCAGACGCGCTCGATGATCGTGGCGGTGCCCATGCCGGCACCGATGCAGAGCGTCACCAGCGCGCGCTCCTTGCCGGTGCGCTCCAGCTCGTCGAGCACCGTCCCGAGGATCATCGCGCCGGTCGCCCCGAGCGGGTGGCCCAAAGCGATCGCGCCGCCGGTGACGTTGACGATTTCGGGATCGAGATCGAACGCCTGGCAGAAGCGCAGCACCACCGCCGCGAAGGCCTCGTTCACCTCGAACAGGTCGATGTCGGAGAGGCTCAGCCCGGACCGGGCCAGGACCTTGCGGGTGACGTCCACCGGGCCGGTGAGCATCAGGGCCGGATCGGAACCGATATTGGCAAACGCCCGGATCCGGGCCCGCGGCCTCAGGCCGGCGGCGGCACCGGCCGCCTGCGAGCCGATCAGCACGGCGGCGGCGCCATCGACGATGCCCGACGAGTTGCCGGCGTGGTGGACGTGGTTGACCGTCTCGACATCCGGATGCGCGTCGGTCGCCACCGCGTCGAACCCGCCCATCTGCCCCATCTGGACGAAGGAGGCCTTCAGCGCGGCGAGCGACTGCATGTCGGTGCCCGGCCGCATATGCTCGTCGCGATCGAGGAGCGTGATGCCGTTCACGTCGCGCACCGGGACCACCGAGCCGTTAAACAGCCCGTCCGCCCAGGATTTGGCCGAGCGCGCCTGCGATCGCACCGCGTAGGCGTCGCAATCGTCCCGCGTGAACCCGTACTTGGTGGCGATCAGGTCCGCCGAGACGCCCTGCGGCATGAAATACGACTTGATGGCGATCGCCGGATCGACCGGCCAGGCGCCCCCGGACGCGCCGATGCCGATGCGGCTCATCGATTCGACGCCGCCGCCCACCGCCATCTCGTGCTGGCCGCTCATCACCTGCGCGGCGGCGAAGTTAACCGCGTCGAGGCCCGACGCGCAGAAGCGGTTGATCTGGATGCCCGGGACGTGGTCGCCGTAATCGCTCACCAGCGCCGCGGCGCGGGCGATGTCGCCCCCCGCCTCGCCGACCGGGTCGACGCATCCCAGGATCACGTCATCCACCAGGGCGGTGTCGAGGCCGTTGCGGTCCTTCAGGGCCCGCAGGGCCGTCTCGGCGAGGCGCAGGGCCGTCACCTCGTGCAGGGCTCCGTCCGCCTTGCCACGGCCGCGCGGCGTGCGGACGTGATCGTAGATGAAGGCTTCGGGCATCGGCGTTCCCCAGCGTGTTCTTGCCTGTTGGCGACGCGGCCTTAGCGGGCCGACTCGCTGGGCGCCAGTCTGCCACGGCAGATATGCGTCGCACCATCCCGGACCGCGGCGAAACGGCCAAGCTTGAATCGCGCGCAAAACGGAACCGCGCCCGATCGGGGTTCGATCGGGCGCGGTTCTCGGGTCCGGCTCTGATGCGACGGGGGGCGCCGCAGCGGTATCCCGCTCGGAATCCTAGTCCTGAAGCATCCGCTTCAGCAGCTCGACCTCGTCGCCGAGGATCGTATCCTCGCCGATCAGCTTCTCGATCTTGCGCACCGCGTGCAGCACGGTGGTGTGGTCGCGTCCGCCGAACCGCCGGCCGATCTCGGGCAGCGAGCGCAGGGTCAGCACCTTCGACAGATACATCGCGATCTGCCGCGGCTTGACCACGGCGGCGGTGCGCCGCTCCGACAGGATGTCCGAGCGAGAGACGTTGTAGCGCGAGGCGACCAGCTTCTGGATGTCCTCGATCTTGATCCGCTTCGGCTCGCGGTTCTTCACGAGGTCGCGGATCGCGCTCTCGGCGGTCTCCATGGTGACGGCGGTGCCGGTGAGCGTGGCATGGGCCAGCAGACGGTTGACCGCGCCTTCGAGGTCGCGGCCGTTGGCCGTGATCGCCCGGGCCACGTAGGTCGCGACCTGCGGCGACACGTCGAAGCCCGGATGCGCCACCCGAACCGCGGCGAGCCGCGCCGACAGGATCGAGACGCGCAGGGCCTCGTCGAGGGCCGTGATCTCGACCACCAGGCCGCCGCCCAGGCGCGAGCGCACGCGCTCGTCCAGCGCCTCCAGCTCGGTCGGGGGCCGGTCGGAGGCGACGACGACCTGCCGGCCGGCATCGATCAGCGCGTTGATGGTGTGGCCGAACTCGGCCTGGATCGACTTGCCCTGGATGAACTGGACGTCGTCCAGGATCAGCAGGTCGATGCCGCGCAGGCGCTCCTTGTAGGCCAGCGCCGACTGGGTCTTCAGGGCGTTGACGAAGCCGTACATGAAGCGGTCGGCGGTCAGGTAGATCACCCGGCGGCCGGCCTCGCGGGCGGCGTGGCCGATGCCGTGCAGCAGGTGCGTCTTGCCGAGGCCGACGCCGGCATGGAGGTAGAGCGGGTTGTACAGCGCGCCCTCGCCCTGGTGCCGGGCGACCCGCTCGGCGGCGGCGTGGGCCAGCGCGTTCGAGCGGCCGATGACGAAGCTCGCGAAGGTCAGCCGCGCGTCCAGCGGCGTGCCGCTGAGGTCACCCCCCGCTTCGGCGGAGCGATGCTCCGACGGCGTGGAGACGGCCGCAACCGGCGCCGGCGTCCCGGTGGCGTGGAGCCGGGCCAGCGGGCCGCTGGCGGCTCCGGCCTTGGGCGCGCCGACGGCGGCCGGACGGACCGGGGCGGCCGTGCCGCGCACGCCGACTTCGATCCGGCCGATCTCCTCGGCCTCGGCCTTGAAGGTGCCGAGCACCCGGTCGAGGTAGTGCGACTCGATCCAGCTCTTGAGGAAGCGCGTCGGCACCGTCAGCCGCGCCGTCCCGGCGGTCACGCCCTCCAGTTCCAGGCGGGCGAACCAGCTGGCGAACACATCCTCGCCCAGCTCGGCGCGCAGCCGACGCTTCACCCGCGCCCAGGCGGGTGCAAAATCCGTGTTGCCGGCGCTGCGGCCGCCCTCGTCGTCGCTCGCCACCGTTCCGTCGACACGCATCACTGGCTCTCCCGACGCCGCCGGCGGAAACCCGCTGGCCGCGCGTACGCACGATTTACGCCCTCAGCGTCCCGCATAATCGGGCGGGACAGACTCCGCTGGCGGAGTCAACTCCCCACCAAGGAACTTTTGCCGATTGGAAGAGCCTATCAACAATTACCTACAGTTCCTTTAACAGTGGGACTTGTGGGGATGGCCCAGATTCCCAACTGCAAGTGTTCTGCGATCCAACCGGGTGGCTCGATAGAGTCTTGGCGAATCGGAATGATTCGCTCACGTCCCGAAATCGACGGTCTTTTCTTGAACACAGTCAGTTTCTGTTAAGATACACGCCACCCCAAGACTCCGCAACGTGCGAAATTCTGGTCTAGGGTTAACGCTTCGCCACCCGGGCCGGGCCAGGAAGGCCGGCGGCGCTCCGGAACGCGGACACGAAAAAGCCCGGCGCGAAGGCCGGGCTTGGTGTCGTCTTACGTGGTGCGGTGGCGGGATTAGGCGGCCAGCGCCTTCACCCGGGCGGCCAGGCGCGAGACCTTCCGCGAGGCGTTGTTCTTGTGAACGATGCCGTGCTGGGCGGCGCGCATCATCTCGGGTTCGGCGGCCCGCAGCGCGGTCAGCGCGTCCTGCTGGTTGCCGGCGGCGATCGCCTCTTCGACCTTGCGGACGAAGGTGCGCATGCGCGAGCGGCGCGAGCGGTTGACCGCCGTCCGCTTCTCGATCTTGCGGGTCATTTTCTTGGCCGAAGCGGTGTTGGCCATGGAGTCCTCGTTCTCTTCGTCGGGCGATGCCGACGGGCCGGCTCAGCCGGGAATCGGTCGTCGCATCAGGTTGTCAGGCGATGGCCGCGTAACGGCGCACGCAAAAGCGCGTCGTTCCGGCGAAGCGGCCTCTATAGTTAGCGCGATGCGGCGCGTCAACGCGGAAGATCCCGGAGCGCGCCGGTCGGGCCGACATTCCTAGATCTTGACATCTCTCCTATGTTCTTTCTTTGTTCTTTCGGCCGCAACAGGGCGGCATGGCGGGGTGGGGCCACCATGCGTGACGATTCTCAAGCGCACAGCGAAGCAATCATTCTGCGCCACGTTCTGGCTGGCCTCACCCTTGAGACGAAGCTGATGCGCCTGCAGCGGCAGCTCCAGGCCAAAAATTGGGAGACCCAGCCGCGCGCGCCAGCGGGACAGCCGAACGTCGGCGAGTGGGTGCCGGCCCCCGGCGGTGGCCAGTGGGCCTCGCTCCACGGGGATCGACCCGGCGGACCGTCCCGACAGGATCCACCCGCGCTCACGGACAGCACGACGCTCGAGGATGGGACGCGCATCCTCTCGATCCGCGTACATGCCGGGCGAAAATCCTTCGATGAACGACACACCGTCACGGCGCCGGATGGCGAGAGCCGGATCTTCGAGACATCCGGCGAAACCCAGACGATTCGAGATGGCAATACGGGTGAAGTTCTGTCGCGGACCACCTTCGCGCCGACAGGTCTCGTCGCTGAACCGTTTGCTCAACCTGCCCTGGCCCCTGCCCTACCTCTGATTGCCGCCCCAGTCATCGCAACCTTCGAGCTTGGGTTGCAACTCCTGACCTATCTCTCTGCCCGGGAGGACGGGTACGGCACCGCTCTGGGGCTTACAGCGCAAGAATATAAAACCGGGGACGATCCGCAAATGAGTATGCCGATCTGGATTGGCCGGCTCAGCCAAGCTCAATTGGACGAAGCTTGTCCAAGAAATGGGGAAGTGCAAGCGATCGTGGACGAGGTAACTGCGCGTGTGACAGCGCAAGGCGGATACGCAAACGCGGCGCAGTTGGGTACAAAGATTCACGTCAAGATCGCGCAGATTATCAATGAAAAGAAAGACCAAAATTTTGTTGCAGAACTAATTCTAGCCGAACGGAATAAAAATCAAAATTTTATCATGCCTGGTAGTAAAAGATCCGACGTATTCGAAAGAGCTCGCATCGATACTACATGTATCTACGATCCAAAAACCGGTCGAAGGGGATGGACCCCTCGACAAGCCGTCCACACAATCAAGGCGGCAAAACGCAAATTTCCCGAAGTCGTGCGATTTATCATGATACAGGTGAGACCCAGGAAATGGCCACATTGATTCTTACACCGGCGCAGCAAATCCGAGATTTGTCTGCTCCGCTGGTAGATCGAAATCAAGATGTCGTTCTAACTGGCGGCAAATTTATATGCCTTCAAAGTGTTGGTCATATCGCTAGGCAGATACGGATCCATAACCGACCAAGCCGTGGATACTTCACGCTCGAATGGCGACTAACGGAGTTGTATATCCGGGGGGATAAATTCGATTTCGGAGGCTATGGTCGATCGATCGGCTTGATTGGTCGATCCCGTCGGTTCAAACCCGCCGGCCAGGACGGAGTCTGGGATTGGGACGACCCGATGATCCGTGGCGATTTCGTCGAGCAAATTGAGACGGAAGTTCTGCCCCTTCTCAGATCCTTAGACTCGATCGAGAAAATCGTGACCTTCATCCTATCCCGAGAATCAAGAGGCTACAGTTTTCACAAGGATCATATCTGGATGTGTTTCACGCAGGCAGCTCTTGGCGAGTTTGCAAGTGCAAGAATGCATTGGGAGTTCATCACTCCGAGCTTTAAGGAACAACATGAAAAGCAGACAGCAATCGATGGCGAACCGATGTCAGACTATTTTCGCAGCGGCCTCGCCGTGGGGGACGCTTTGAAAGAGCGCGATCATATGGCCTTGGCAAAGCTTCTTTGGGAGAACGAGCGCACCGAAGCAGACCGGTTCAAGCTCGGTCGCCACTGGCAGCCGACAGCGTTTCCATTTCAGAAAGCTGCCACACCCGCTACGGTCGCCGGCGGACCGGATCAACAATGATCGCCGCCTGAGGGACAGGTATCAATTCGAGCGCGTCGACAGCGGCCACAATCCGAACAGCAAAGAGATAAGCGCGATAGAGGGATCAGCAGCCAGATAGTCGCGGCAACCCGGAGTTGGCCAAAGTCTCCAGTGTCGTCCACGGACCCGCATCGACTCGCGGGGGAGGGAAGCGCATGGAAAAGCATACAATCTTCGACGTGCTAAAAGCCTTAGGCGGCAAATAGTGCATTCCGACTTGCGAGAGATCGGCCGGATACGATCAGGGTCGATGCGAACTCTGTACAGATTGCGGCTCGAAATAGGGTGCTTCGATGACAATCACGTCGAGGCATCGACATTCAGAGGAACAGGAGGCATTGATGGAGGGCATGGTTATCTGTTGAAGATATTGGCCGCGAATCCGATGGATTGGATTTCTGCTATGGGATAGCGCAATGTCGCGGAGCAATGGCGGCGCGTAGCACTTGAAAGCAAACGATCACTCCGGCCAGCGCAAAGCCGCCGCCGCCGCAAGCGTCCCGACCACGGCGGCGATCAGGGTCAGCGCCGTCAGCACCGCGAGCGGCACGAGGAACGGCACCGTGCCCCCCGTCGCCGCCTGGGCGGCCGAGACGCCGAAGATCAAGCTCGGGATCATCAGCGGCAGGACCAGGACCGCGAGAATCAGCCCGCCCCGGCGGATCGAGGCCGTCAGCGCCGCCCCGACCGCGCCGATGAAGCTGAGCGCCGGGGTTCCGGCGAGCAGCGTCAGCGCGGTGGCGCCCATGGCGGTGCCGTCGAGGGCGACGAGCAGGCCGAAGAGCGGCGAGGCCAGCGCCAGGGGCAGTCCCGTCGTCAGCCAGTGCGCCGTGACCTTGGCGAGCACCACGCCTTCGAGGGGCACCGGGGCGGCGGTCATCAGGTCGAGGGATCCGTCCTCCTCGTCGGCCTGGAACAGGCGGTCGAGGCCGATGAGGGTCGAGAGCACCGCGGCGAGCCACAGGATGGCCGGGCCGATCCGCGACAGCAGGTTGAGATCGGGTCCGAGCGCGAACGGCACCAGGGCGACGATCATCAGGAAGAACACCAGCGACAGGGCGCCGGAGCCGCCGACGCGGCCGGCGAGCCGCAGGTCGCGGGCGATCAGCGCGAGGATGGCACGGGTCACGCCCAATCCTCCGCAGGCTCGGGCTCCGGCGCGGTCCCAGGCTCGATGCGCAACTCTGCCGCCCCGTCGAGGCCCAGCGGCTGGTGGGTGGCGGCGATCACGAGGCCGCCGCCTGCCCGGTGGGCCGCCATCAGGCCGGCGAGCAAGGCTTGCGAGGTGGCGTCGAGGGCCGCCGTCGGCTCGTCGAGGAGCCAGAGCGGGCGATCGCAGACCAGCAGCCGCGCCAGGGCCACGCGCCGCCTCTGGCCGGCCGACAGGTAGCCGACCGGCAGGTCGTGGGCGTGGCCGAGGCCGAGCCGGTCCAGGGCCTCCCGGGGCGACAGGCGCGGTGCGCCGAGGAGGCTCTGCGCGAAGCGCAGGTTCTCGCCGGCCGACAGCGAACTCTTGAGGCCGTCGCGGTGGCCGACCGCATGGAGGCATTCGGGCAGGCTCGCCTCGCCGACCTCGGCCAAGGCGATGCGCCCGGCATCGGGCCGCAGCCGGCCCGTCAGGATGGCGAGCAGGCTCGACTTGCCCGCGCCGTTCCGCCCGGTCACCGCCAGGGCGTCGCCGGGCCCGAGGGCGAAGGTCAGGCCGGAGAAGATCCGCCGGCCGGAGCGGCGGCAGGCGAGATTGTCGACGCTGAGCCGCACCCGGTACCCCGCCCTCTCCCGCCGGCAGGCGGCCAGACCGATCCGCGTCGCCCCGCCGCGCGGACGGGAGCGGACACCCGGCGCCTCCATGCCCGATTGCGGCGCATAACGGAACCGTGCCGGGACGAGCCGGCTTTTTTCACCGTTTGCGGAGGCTGGCATGGACGAGGCGGGACACCCGAGCGAGGCGGACGTCGCCGCGACGGCCGATGCGAGGGCCGGCCGGGCCCTGGTCGAGGCCCGCGTGGCCCTCTGCACCCCGGCGGAGCAGGCGGCGTTCTGGGAGGCGGTCGGGCGCTGCTTCGGCGGCGGCAAACCGCCTGAGATCCAAGGCGACGCCTGATCAGCTGCCTTTGCGCGTCAGCGCCCGCAACGCCCCCCGGAATGTGCGCACGTCCTGCTCGGTCAGGCCCATGCGGTGGAGCATGTCGCGCATGTTGCGGGCGATGATGTCGCGCTTCTCGGGCGGGTAGAACCGGGCTCCGTCGAGGGCCGCCTCCAGGCTGCCGAACAGGGACATAAGGGCCTCGCGGGTGGCCGGCGGCGCCAGCAGCTCGCCCGAGAACGGCAGAACCGCCCGCCCGCTGGCCTGCCGCCAGGCGTAGCCCACCAGCAGCACCGCCTGAGCCAGGTTCAGCGACGGGAAGTCCGGCGACACCGGGAACGTGATGATGGCGTCGGCCAGCGACACCTCTTCGTTGGTGAGCCCGACCCGCTCGCGGCCGAACATCACCGCGACGCGCTGCCCCTGCCGGGCGACCACCTCGCCCATGGCGTCCTCGGGGGCGAGGACCCGCTTCATCTGACCGCGCTCGCGCGCCGTGGTGGCGAGCACGTAGTGAAGATCGCCGATCGCCTCGGCGACGCTGGCGTGGATCGTCGCCCGGTCGAGCACGTGGGTCGCCCCGGAGGCCGCCTCGCGCACGCCCTTCTTCGGCCAGCCGTTCTTGGGGTTGACGAGGCGCAGCTCCGACAGGCCGAAATTCGCCATGGCCCGGGCGGTCATGCCGATGTTCTCGGCGAGCTGCGGCTCCACCAGGATCACCACCGGGGCGATTCTGGGCGGCACCTCGGTGAGCTTGGTCGGAGCCTGGTCCTGCGGGTCTTGGGTCGTCATGCCGGCCCTCTGGCACAGGGGGCGACCGCCCGTCGAGGGCCGGGTGACGATGCTGCCAGGATGACAGCCCGCGCCTTCCGCTGCCGGAAGGGCCGCGCTATGTCGCCGGGGCGAAACGTACCCAATCGACGGTTGGGCGGGCGACCGCACGGCCCTTGCATGCCGTGCGCGGGGACAACGCGAGAAGGCATCGGTCCATGGCGAAGATCAAGGTAGCGAACCCCGTCGTTGAACTCGACGGCGACGAGATGACCCGGATCATCTGGGCCGAGATCAAGAACAAGCTCATCCATCCCTATCTCGACGTCGACCTCAAATATTACGACCTCGGCGTCGAGCACCGCGACGCAACGGCTGACAAGGTCACGGTCGATGCCGCCGAGGCGATCAAGCGCCACGGCGTCGGCGTGAAGTGCGCCACCATCACGCCGGACGAGCAGCGGGTGCAGGAATTCGGCCTCAAGGAGATGTGGCGGTCCCCCAACGGCACGATCCGCAACATCCTGGGCGGCGTGATCTTCCGCGAGCCGATCATCTGCAAGAACGTCCCGCGGCTCGTGCCCGGCTGGACCCAGCCCTTCGTGATCGGCCGCCACGCCTACGGCGACCAGTACCGCGCCACCGACTTCAAGGTGCCCGGCAAGGGGCGCCTGACCATCAAGTTCGAGGGCGACGACGGCACCGTCATCGAGAAGGAGGTGTTCAAGTTCCCGGACGCCGGCGTCGCGATGTCGATGTACAACCTCGACCAGTCGATCATCGACTTCGCCCGCGCCTCGCTGAACTATGGCCTTGCCCGCAAGTACCCGGTCTACCTGTCAACCAAGAACACCATCCTCAAGGCCTATGACGGCCGGTTCAAGGACCTGTTCCAGAAGGTCTACGAGGAGGAGTTCGAGGCCAAGTTCAAGCCGCTCGGGATCACCTACGAGCACCGCCTGATCGACGACATGGTCGCGTCCTGCCTGAAATGGTCGGGCGGCTACGTCTGGGCCTGCAAGAACTACGACGGCGACGTGCAGTCGGACACCGCCGCGCAGGGTTTTGGCTCGCTCGGCCTGATGACCTCGGTGCTGATGACCCCGGACGGCCAGACCGTCGAGGCCGAGGCCGCCCACGGCACGGTGACGCGCCACTTCCGCGAGCACCAGAAGGGCCGCGAGACCTCGACCAACTCGATCGCCTCGATCTTCGCCTGGACCCGCGGCCTGTCGCACCGGGCCAAGCTCGACGGCAACGACGAGCTCGCCAAGTTCTCGGCGACGCTGGAGAAGGTCTGCGTCGACACCGTCGAGGCCGGACACATGACCAAGGACCTCGCGCTCCTGGTCGGACCCGACCAGAAGTGGCTCTCGACCACGGGCTTCCTCGACAAGGTCGATCAGAACCTGAAGACCGCGATGGGCGTCTGACACCTCCGTTCCGGTCGGAACCTGAACGGCGGGCGCCCCCCTCCGGTTCAGGCTTCGGCCTGTCCGTCCCCCCCGCAGCTCTGGGCGAGCGCCCGCCCGACCTCGATCAGCAGCAGGTCGATGGCGGCCCGCATCAGCGGATCGCCGACCGAATCGATCAGGTCGCGCACCGAGAGGCACTGCGCCGCGAGGGTGTCCAGGTGGCTATCGTTCATGGCGTTGGTTCTCATCAGGCGGCCAGGTAGGCCGGCTCGGACACGAGGACGGAGCGGCTGTCGCCGTGGACCGTGCGAAGGCGCGCCAAGGTGCGGGCGTCGAAGGCGGCGGTCGCCGCCATGATCTCCTCGCCGCCGATCTGGATCGGCAGGCCGAGGGGCTGGGCGCGGAAATGCAGTTGGATGACGTGGATCATGTACAGGGTCGGCATCTGCAGCAGCAGGCCGGTGAGCCCGTGCGCCATGCCCCACTCGACGATGCCGGTGAGCAGGGCGATCGAGACCGGGTTGACCACCCGGCCCCGGGCGCGGTGGGAGCGGGCGACGCCCTGCCGGGTCCATTCCCAGAGGTGCGGGCCGGCGGGACGCGCCCCCTCGCAGAGCTCCGGGTAGACGTCGGAGAGGAGGTGCGGGCGCGTGGTCGGCAGAAGGCGGCTGTAGCCGATGACGGCATCGCCCTCCATGGCCAGGAAGTGCACCGCGTGCGGCGTGTCGAACTGGTCGATCTCGCGTCCGTCCGGACGGGCGAGGTCGGTCCAGCCCTTCTCCTCGACGAAGATCTGGTGCCGCAGGCGCCAAGCCTGCTCCATCGCGTCGCCGTAGCGATAGGCGTTGGCGGGGGTGACCACATGGATCATGGAACAACCTCACGTCTCGATGCGTGAGTGTTCCGCGTTCGGGCTCGGGTGTGTACTACGTAAAATCGTAGGGTTACGTGTATCGCTTAGGGCCGATGCAACCGTGGATTTGGGGCCGGATCGCGGACCCAGCGGGTGCGGCGTTCAGGTGATGAGGCCGGCCCGCAGGGCCTGGGCGACGGTGTGCGCCTTGTTGACCGTGTCGAGCTTCGTGCGCGCCGAGCGCAGATGATAGTCGACGCCCGAGGCGGTGATGCCCATCACCATCCCGATCTCCGCGTCGGTCTTGCCTTCGGCGGCCCATTGTAGGGTCTCGCGCTCCCGGGGCGACAGGCGCACCGGCTCGCCGGCGGTGGGACGGCTGTTCATCAGGAGCAGTTGCCCGACCGCGTAGGTCGCCACCAGGTTGACCGCGATGCGGTCGGCCGCCTCGATCTCGATCGCTGCGCCGGAAAAGCTGATCCCGCCCGGCTCGCCGTCGAGGGTGACGAACGGGATCGTCAGGCCGGCCCGGATGCCGAATTCGGTGGCCTCGTCCATGACGCGGCCGGCCACCGGCGTCTCGGCCTGCACGGCGCTCCAGTCGAACGGGACGGCGCTGATGCAGAGCCGGCGAACCGTCGGGTCGTGCAGGGCATAGCCCCGGGTCACGTAACGGCGGGCCCATTCCTCCGGCATCGTGCTGGCGAGGACGAAGCCGCCGTGGCGCCGCGGCGGCAGCCCGGGTTCCGGCACGATGCCGGCCATCACGTACGAAACCCCGTATCCGCGGAATGCGCCCACGAGCAGTTGGGCGATCTCGTCCGGCGTCGCGGCCCGGTCGAGGTCGCGCAAGAGGTTGAAAGTCCTGTCCAAATGCTTCGCTTGCGGCATGCTCGCCCCGGATTTTACACGTAGCGCGACAAATCGCAGACCACCACAACCTGAGGATGGCATCTTGAACGCTTCGGCGATAGGTTGTTGGCGAAATCTGTCCCGCGGCCGGGGCGTCCTCCGGCACCGATGTGTGAAGCGGATCGAGTGCGAGTTTCAGGTCCATGATCGACGATGAGACTTCTCCGACGACGCGCTCACTCCTGGAGCGCATCGCCGCCACGCTGGACGTGCCGGCCTCCTACTTCTTCCGCGTCGATTGCATGCCGGTCGATCCGTCGGGGGTGAGCGCGGCGCAGTGCGACGAGGTCACGTCGCTGTTCCGTGCGATCAAATCGCCCGCCCGCCGGGACGCCGTGATGCGGCTGCTCCGCGAGATGGCCAGCGATAGCTAACGCCCGCCTCCGAAAAGCGTATCGCACGGGCACCAACGACCATTCGGGATCACAGGCTCGACTTCGATCCGCGTTGGCGCGCTTCAAGCCGGCTTCGATCGGCCCCGGTTTCCGGGGGCCGGGCATCGCCCCGGAGATGCATGCAACCGAAGGTGGTCGATACCAAGGTTTCCGACCTGCCGCCTACACGATGCCCCGATCACCGCCAGCCGCTTTTGCCGGGCACCGCCGGTGTCGGCCGAGCCGCCGCGCAGCTGAGATATCTCCGCCGCGTCTTTGAAGAGGATCCGGCAGGACGAGCGTTCCGACGCTCAGGACGCCACCAGCAAGGCGGCACCGGCCACGCCGGACAGGACCAGCCGCAGGCGGCCGAGCCAGAGCGGCACGAGGCCGCGTCGGGTCAGGTCCTGATCGATCAGGCCCCAGGCCAGGACGAGGACGCCGAGCACGCGCAGGTCCCAGGGGGCCGGCGCCGCCATCGCGGCCCAGGCCACCAGGGACGGTACGATCGCCACGACATAATCGCCGTTGCCGGAGTTGCGGGCCGCTGCCGCGCCCCAGCGGATGCCGCCCAGGAACGACGCGATCACCGCCCCATACGCCGACAGGATCGTGCGGGGCGACAGGCCGATGCTGCTCAACCCGCCGTCCGAGCCCGAAACTGCGAGCGCCGCGAAACCCAGGAACGGGATGAGGCCGGCCACGCCGAGCACGAGCGCGCTCATCGGGACAGAGTTCCGGTGCGCCATCCATCCTCCGAGCCGCCGCACGGGCGGCCGCCACGCCGTGTTTACACGGGCAGGTATCGCCCGATCCGAGCGTTCACGCATCGTGGGAGAGCGGTCAAGCTGGGATCAGGGCGGCAAAACACAGCAGGCGTTCGCCGCCTTTCGGGCCACGCGTCCGGGTCCTGAAACGTCCCAGGCCGCGCCGGGGATACACGGATCGCGCGGCCGTGGTTGCCCGCATGGCGCGACGCGCCGGGCGCTGGGTTAGGATCAACCCCCCGAAGACACGAGCGGAAAGCTCCGTGCGTCCTTCAAGCGGTGGCTGGGTCGATGCGGCCACACGCCGTCATCCCTGGGCGGCAAGGCGGAGCCCAGGATCCAGAACCACCGACGTGTCAAGTTTCTGCACGGACAGCGTTTCCGGATTCCGGGCTCGCCTGCGGCGCTCCGGTATGACGGCGCGGGCTGTCAGGTATGGGGTGTCGATCCTCAGGAGCTGAGTCTTCCAACCCATGTAGCCCGTAGCCGCGAGGCGAGGATCGCGTCGCCTCCCGCATCGAGCGAGAGGTGACCATCGACGCCGGTTGCCATCGGCGGGGAGGAGGTTCGCGCGGCCGCTATGACTTGCGGGCCGGAGCGGTGAAGCCGTTTGGGCTCGGGGTCGGGGCACCGAGGAGCGACATCGGCGCGGTGATGCCGTCCTTCGCGGCGGGGGGCTCGTTGACGGCGGCGTCGAGCTTACGCGGCTTGAAGGTCCCCGCGAGGCTCTTGGCGCTGGCCAGATCGGTAGGGCTGAGCTTGTTCGCCACGTCGTCCCGCTTCTTGGCCGCGTCGTCGTCGCCCTGCCCGGCGGCAGCCGAGAACCATGCGTAAGACTGGACCAGGTCCTGCGTCAGGCCGAGGCCGCGGGCGTAGAGCACCGCAAGGTTGTACTGGCTGTCGCGGACGCCGAACTCGGCGCCCTGGCGGAACCACGAGGCTGCCGAGGCGAAATCGGGCTTGCCGTTGGCGGCGGGGTTCTCGGCGTAGAGCACCGCGAGGTTGTGCATCGAGCGGGCATGGCCCTGCTCGGCGGCCCGGCCGTACCAGAGCTTCGCCTTGTCGAGGTCCCGGACCACGCCGGACCCCTTCTCGTAGTGGCCGGCGAGCTTGTACTCGGCCGGGGCGTAACCGGCCGCGGCCAGCTTCTCGAACAGCTTCGCGGCGACCGAGAGGTCCCGGGGCATGCCGCGGCCGTCCGCTTCGCGGGAGGCCAGATCCCAGATCGCCGTGCCGTCGCCGTCCAGCGCCGCCTGCTTCACCTTGGCGAGGGCCGGCGGAACCGTGCCCAGATCCGCCTGCAGGGTGTTCATGCCAGAGACATGCGGTACCGCAGCCCGGGCGGCGGCTCCCCGCGCCTCGGCGGGAAGCGGCGTCGGCAGGGCCTGCGTGGTCACCGGATCGGCCACCGGCGGCTTCTGCGCCGGAGCCTCCGCGGCGGTCTCCGGGCGGGCGTCCCGGGCGGGCTCGGCCCGGTTCGGGGCAACCTGCGAGGTCTGGACCGTCCGGGGCGCCTCGTCGGGGGCGCGCATGCTGATCGCCTGGAGCGCGCCCAGAGCCAGCACGATGGCGGCGAGGCCGAGCAGGAGGGGCCGCCGCCGGCGGTTGATCTCCGCCCGCAGCCGGCTGAGTCGGCTCTCGCCCGCGGCGGCCGGCTCGCTTTCGGCCATGCGGGCGCGCAAGTCCCGGCGATCGGCCGGCGCCTCAGCGGCGAGTTCGGCCTGGGCAGCCTGGGCGGCCCGACGGGCGGCCGCGATGAAGCTGGTCTTGATGTCGGTCTCGCCGGCGGCCTCCGGAACCTGACGACCGCGCGCCGGCTCGGCCGAGCGCTCCCGCGCGGGCCGGCGGATGGCGGTGTCGCGGGCTGTGCGCGGCTCCCGGCCCGGACGGCCGCTGCCGGGTTCCAGCAGGTCGTCGGCCAGGCGCGACGCGTCGGACGCCGCGACCCGCGCCTCCGGGCTGGTGGAGGTCAAGAGCCGCTCGTCGAGCGACGGTGGGCGCGCGGCGGTCGGATCGGCCGGGCCGAGCCGGTTGACGAGGCGCTCCAGGGCGGACTGGACGCCCTCCAGGGTGGCGCCGAGCCGCTGATCCGAGGCGATCTGCCGGGCCTGCATGTCGGCGAGGCTCGCCCGCAGGAGGCCGATCTCGCCGAGTTCGGCGCTCGGCAGGCCGGAGCCCTTGAGGGTCTGGGCCACGGCGTTGCGCGCGGCGCGCTCGACGACGGCCTCGCTCGGCGCCGATTCGCGCAGGGCCGCGACCTGCTGCAGCAGGTCGTCCATGGTGCGCTCGAGGCCGGCCAGGGCCGGATCGCCGCTGCGGGGGGCATCGAGCCGGCCCGCGAGCGAGACGACCTGCTTCTCCAGGGCGTCGAGGCCCTCGTTCTCCGGGCGGCTGCCGACCTGATCGACCTTCTCGGCGAGGCTGCGCAGCATCGCGTGGATCGAGGCCATGTCGCCGGCCTGAGCCGACTCGGACGCTTCGGCGCGGTCGTAGCGCTGGTCGCGGGTGTAGAGGCCGTCGACCTTGTCGGCCAGCGTCTGGATCTGCTCGGCGATGGCAGCCGGGGCGCCCGTGCGGACGTCGCTGCGGATCTCCTCCAGCAGCGGGCGCAGGCTGGCGTCGCTCCCCATGCGCTGCAGCTGCGCGATCTGGGCGCTCACGGCCTGAAGGCTGTTGGCGAGACTCTGGATCCGCTCCGGGCCGGCCAGGGCGCCGATCAGGCGGCGGATCTCTTCGAGTTCCGCGAACAGACCGGCCAGAGTATGGTTGTCCGAACCGGCTTGGCCGGCCGCCGCGACGCTGTCGAGGCGCTCGGCCAAGCGGCGCACGTCGTCGGCCACGCGGGTGTGGACGTTCTCGGCGACCTCCTCGGCCAGGCGCTCGACCTGCGCCCGGACCTGCTCGACCGGCGCCGCGATCGCGGCCAGGTCGGTGCCGACCTGCGCCCGCTCGATGCCGTGGGCGAGCGAGGTCACGGCCTGCTCCAGCGCCCCGACATCGCGGCTGGTGGCCAGCTGATTGATCGCCTCGCGCAGACGCACCGTCTCGCGCTGCAGCTCGGACACGGCGGCGGACGGCGCCGCCATATCCTCGACGCGCGCCTCGAGGCGGCGGGCGAGGTCCATGCGCATGCTCGCCACGACGCCGCCGTCGGACCGGCCGCCGGCGAGCGCGCGCTCCCCGACGCCCTCCGACAGCTCGCGTTGGCGCTGGCGGATATCCTGGACGGCGTTGCGGATCTCGACCGCATCGGGCCGACCGCGGCGGCCGGCGGGACGCCCGGAGGCGAATTGCTCGCCGAGCTGCGACATGCGCCGTTCGATGTCGCCGAGGCGCTCGGTCACCTGCTGGACCGGCGTCGCCTGCAGGGCGCGCTCGATCCGGGTCTCGATCTCGGCCAGGCGCCGGGCTTCGGTTTCCTGGGCGAGGCGCCGCTCCTCGTCGAGGGTGCGGTTGAGGCCGTCGATTCGGCTCATCAGGGCTGCGAAGCCCTCGCCGTAGGAGTCGGGGCTCTGCGCGTGCCGGCTCTCGGTCGGCCGCTCGAATGGCGAATGCCTTTGCTCGACGTGATCGTCGTGCTGGTCGATCTCGTGCCGGCTCTCCGGGCGCGCGGCCTGCTCGGCCCGCTGGCGGCGGCGCTGGCGCCGGTTGCCCTGGAGGCCCTGCTGCTGCGGCACCACGGAGGCGATCCAGGTCTCGAGCGGGACGCCCGCCCGCGCCGCGACGTCCCGGGCGGCGTCGAGCACCTCCGGGTCGAAACTGTCGAGCTGCGGCATGGCGTTACGGGTCATCGGAGGCCTGTCGTCGGCAGCGTTCGGCGCTGATCCTGTTCGCGGGGCGGGACCGAGAGACGGTATCCACGGAGCGCGGGTGCCGGATCGTTCGAAGGGACCTTTAACTTTCTTGGTAAACACACGGTTAAGGCGAGCATGACCCAGTAATCTTCGGCGCTCGCGTGCATGCCCCTGACAGATCCCGCGCCCGCGACGGCAGAACCGTTGCTCCGGATGCGGCGGCGCGCTTAGATGCTCGGAAACGAGCGGGCCGATTTGGCGCTCAGCCGGAACGAGGGGGAACTCCAGCATGCCGATTTACCGCGCCCCGGTCGACGACACCCTGTTCCTGCTCAACGATGTCTTGGGCTTCCATGCCCGGGACAATCTCGCCGGATTCGCCGACGCCTCGCCGGACGTGGTCGAGGCGGTTTTGCGCGAGGGCGCCAAGCTCGCCGAGGAGGTCCTCGCCCCGGTGAACCGGGCCGGCGATCTCGAAGGCTGCCGCCGCGAGCCCGACGGCAGCGTGCGCACGCCCACCGGCTTCAAGGCCGCCTACGACGCCTACGCCAAGGGCGGCTGGATGGGCCTGTCGGTCCCGGAGGAATTCGGCGGCCAGGGCCTGCCTCACACCGTCAACACCGCGATGCAGGAATTCGCCTCCGGGGCGAACCTCGCGCTGGGGATGTATCCGGGTCTGACCCAGGGCGCGATGGCGGCGCTCCTCGTCCACGGGACGGACGAGCAGAAGGCGCTGTATCTCCCGAAGATGGTCGAGGGCGCCTGGACCGGCACCATGAACCTGACCGAGCCGCATTGCGGCACGGATCTCGGGCTCCTGAAGACCAAGGCGGCGCCGAACGGCGACGGCTCCTACAGCCTCACCGGCACCAAGATCTTCATCTCGGCCGGCGAGCACGACCTCGCCGAGAACATCGTCCACCTGGTCATCGCCCGGATCGAGGGCGCGCCGGCCGGGACCAAGGGCATCTCGCTGTTCGTGGTGCCGAAGTTCCTGGTGAACCCGGACGGCTCGCTGGGCGCCCGCAACGGCGTGTCCTGCGGCTCCCTGGAGCACAAGATGGGCATCCACGGGAACAGCACCTGCGTGATGAACTACGACGGCGCCACGGGCTGGCTGGTCGGCCAGGAGAATCGCGGCCTCAACGCCATGTTCGTGATGATGAACGAGGCGCGGCTGGCGGTCGGCGTCCAGGGGCTCGGCCAGTCCGAGGTCGCCTACCAGAACGCGGTGGCCTACGCGAAGGAGCGGCTCCAGGGCCGGGCGCTGACCGGCGCCAAGGCGCCCGACAAGGCGGCCGACCCGATCCTGGTCCACCCGGATGTCCGCCGCACGCTGATGCAGATCCGCGCCTTCAACGAGGCCGCCCGCGCCCTGATGCTGTGGACGGCCCTGCAGGCCGACATCCTGCACCGGTCCGAGGATGCCAAGGAGCGCCAGACCGCCGACGACCATCTCGGCCTGCTCACTCCCGTGGTGAAGGGCGTGCTCACCGACCGTGGTTTCGCCAACGCGGTGGACGCGCAGCAGCTGTTCGGCGGCCACGGCTATATCGAGGAGTGGGGCATGTCGCAGTTCGTGCGCGATGCCCGCATCGCCATGATCTACGAGGGCGCCAACGGCATCCAGGCCATGGACCTGATCGGCCGCAAGCTGCCCAAGGACGGCGGCCGGGCGATGATGACCTTCCTGGGCGAAGTCCAGACCTTCCTGAAGGACCACGGCGAGGATCCCGCGATGGCCCCGTTCACCCAGCCGCTCCAGGCCGGGCTGAACGACCTCCAGGGCGCCGTCATGTGGCTGATGCAGAACGCCTTCTCGAAGCCAGACAATGCCGGCGCGGGCGCCACCGACTTCATGCACCTCTTCGGCCTGGTGGCGCTGGGCTACATGTGGGCGCGGATCGCCAAGGCGGCGCTCGCCAAGCAGGCGGAGGACGCCGCGCCCCGCTGGGCGGCCAAGCTCACCACCGGCCGGTTCTTCATGGAGCGGATGCTGCCGGAGACCGCATTGCGCCTGGTCCGGATCAAGGCCGGGTCGGAGACCACGATGGCGCTGGCGGACGAGGTTTTTTAGGCGCGCGCCGAAGGCCGGTTCAAAGACCGGCTTTCATGCGAAGCCAAACTCCACAGACGATCGCGAACGTCGCGTTTTCGCAAGTTCTTGCGACGAAGCGACCACTTCGCGACCGTCCTTCAGGACGCCGTTGTGGCAACGCGACGGCGTCAAAGGCCGAGTTCAGCAAGTGAGCCGAGACGAACCAGCGGGAGCGCCTGCGCATCCGGCAAGCGATAGATCAGCACGAGATCCGGTTTGATGTGGCAATCGCGATGATCGCGCCAATTGCCGACCAAAGCGTGATCGCGATGACGGGCGTCCAGCGGCTGATCGACCATCAAAGCATCAATTACGGGCGACAGATCTGCAACCAGCGTTGCGCGGTAACGCCCCTTCGTCTCTCGCTTGTAGTCCCGCTTGAATTGAACGGTGCGTTCAACCGTCCGCATCGAGGTCGGCCATCAATGCGGCCACGCTGTCGAACCGAACCAGGCCGCCCCGCCGCGCTTCCTCCATGGCGGCAAGGGTCGTCTGGTTCGGAATGAGCGGCTCGAAGGGCAGAGCCCTGTCGCGCGCGACACGGACCAGCATCAGCCGGACGGCATCGGACACCGTCAGGCCTATCGTAGCCAGGACCGCAGCTGACTCTTCCTCCGTGGCTGAGTCGATACTGGCCTGGATCAGCGTGTCAGCCATGGGGTCGACCTCCTGCCCGCATCACACCGTGATGCCGCGGACGATCCGGCGCCATGATACCTCGACGTGTCTCTGGCCGCTCTCAAGCCCCCAGTGCACCATCCAGATCCTCGATCAGATCCGCCGGATCCTCCAGGCCGATCGACAGCCGCACCACCTCCGGCCCCGCCCCGGCGGCGGTCTTCTGCGCGTCGGTGAGCTGGCGGTGCGTGGTCGAGGCCGGGTGGATCACCAGGGAGCGGGTGTCGCCGATATTGGCCAGGTGCGAGAACAGTTGCAGGTTCGAGACGAGCTTCACCCCGGCCTCGTAGCCGCCCTTCAGACCGAAGGTGAAGACCGCGCCGGCGCCGTTGGGCGTGTAGCGCTTGGCGAGCGCGTGGTAGCGGTCGGTCTCCAGGCCCGGGTAGCTGACCCAGGAGACGGCCTCGTGCTGCACGAGGTGCTTGGCCACCACCAGGGCGTTGTCGGAATGCCGCTGCATCCGCAACGGCAGGGTCTCGATGCCGTTCAGGATCAGGAAGGCGTTGAACGGCGACAAAGCCGGGCCGAGGTCGCGCAGGCCGAGCACGCGGCACGCGATGGCGAAGCCGAAATTGCCGAAGGTCTCGGCGAGCACCATGCCGGAATATTCCGGCCGGGGCTGGCTCATCATCGGGTAGCGGGCGTCCCCCGCCCACTGGAACGAGCCGCCGTCGACGATCAGGCCCCCGATCGAATTACCGTGGCCGCCCAGGAACTTGGTGGCCGAGTGGACGACGATGTCGGCCCCGTGCTCGAACGGGCGGATCAGGTACGGCGTCGCCATGGTGTTGTCGACGACCAGCGGGATGTTGTGCTTCTTCGCGACGTCCGAGAGCGCCTTGATGTCGGTGATGACCCCGCCCGGGTTGGCGATCGACTCACAAAAGATCGCCTTGGTGCGCGGCGTGATCGCCGCCTCGAACGAGGCCGGGTCGTCGTTGTCGGCCCAGGCCACGGACCAGCCGAAGTTCTTGTACGAGTGATTGAACTGGTTGATCGAGCCGCCATACAGCTTGTTCGAGGCGACGAACTCGTCTCCCGGCTGCATCAGCGCGTGCATGGTGAGGAACTCGGCGGCGTGGCCCGAGGCCACGGCGAGCGCGGCGGTACCGCCCTCCAGCGCCGCGATGCGCTCTTCCAGCACGGCGTTCGTCGGGTTGGTGATCCGGGTGTAGATGTTGCCGAAGGCCTGCAGCCCGAACAGCGAGGCCGCGTGATCGACGTCGTCGAACACGAAGCTCGTGGTCTGGTAGATCGGCGTGGCCCGCGCGCCCGTGCTCGCGTCGGGGGCGGCGCCCGCATGGATCGCCAACGTGTTGAAGCCGGGCAGGCGGTCGGTCATCGTCAGGTCTCCTCGCACCGTCTCGCCTGTATGCCCGCGCGGGCGCGGGGCGCAAGGTTCGACGGAGGCCCGGCGGTCGATGCCGCCCGGCCTCTCACGTTTCTAGGCCTCGTGCGCGGCGCCGATATCGACATGGGGCTGCCCGGCATCGACCAGGGCGCGGTCCACGGCCTCGATGGCCAGCAGGGTCCGGGTGAGGTCCTCGGCCATGGAGATCGGGGCGACGTCGATCCCGCCCAATCGCTTGGCGATGGCGTTCCGCTGCCGCGCCAGGGCGCCGCGCGCGCGCTTCAGGTCTTCGACCTCGTCGAGGGTCATCCGCAATCCCTTTCTTGGCCCGGGCCGTTCAGTCGCCGGGCGTCCAGTCGATGGTCGGCCGCTGCGCCAGCATGCGGTCGAAGTAGTTGGCCACCGCCTGGGCTCCATCCGTGTGCATCATCGCGACGGGATGCGCGAGGTAGGCGCGGGCGAGATCCATCGGAATCTGGCCGGACTGGAGGGCTTTCAGCACCTCGTCGATGAACGCGTCGTTGGCGTCGTTGAAATCCCCCGACAGCTTCTTGCGGTCGTTGAGCGCCTTGATCGGCATGCGGTGTCCTCTGGTGCGAACGGTAATGGGCGACGAATGGGTGGGCCGGCGGGCGCGGACATCCTGAACGGCAGGGCGCGAGATGGGCGGCGTGCCTCGGCGCGCTGCCACCGGGTCGAACCCGCGTTGCGGTTAGGCCCGTGCGGGGCGCCGACGGGCCGATCCGACGATTGCGAGCGTGTGATTCCACACTTAAGTAATCACGCGGGCCGGTCGATCGGAGCGGATTTCCGGCGTGGAACGTTGATGATCCATGTCCATCGATCTGATACCCGCCCACAGCGTCGAAGTCATTCCCTGCGCGCGCGATCCGCGCTGCTACCGCTGGGTCATCCGGGCCGGTGGCGGCACCGTCGTGGAACGCTCGCCCTACGCGTTCGTCACGCAGAACGGCGCCCGGATCTCGGGAGAATGCTGGATCCGCGAGCACTTCGCCGACGGAGGGCGCGGCTGAGCGCGCCGCCGCGGACGATCCGCGGCATCGTCCGACACGCGACGGGTTTCCCATTCGCCAGAGGCCGCGATCGCGAAACCCAGTAGCGGCCGCGACCGCCGCATCGGCCGCAAATGCAAAAAACGCCCGGAGGCGTTTTGCGTAGATCTAGTTGGGAAGAAAAACTGGAGCGGGCGAAGGGATTCGAACCCTCGACCCCAACCTTGGCAACGCAGGGATCAACCGCGACGGCCCGAGGGGACCGCGAATGGCCCCAACGATTTAGCGACGATCCGTGCAATCCCGTTCGCTCCCGTTCCGGCCCAATCGGCCCCGTTTTCCAGGGTTTCGGCCCCGTTCCGGCCCCGGCTCACGCGGCCGCCGCGCGCTGCTGGTACTCGGCATGGTGATGGCCGTAAACGTCGAGGACCATCTTCAGGCTCATCCCGGCGTACTCGGCCACCTCGATCGGGGGGACGCCGGCCCGGAGCATGAGCGTGACGCGCGTGTGCCGCAGGACGTGCGGGGTCGGCATGCCGATGTCGTCCTCGGCCGCGAGGTTGCCGATCCGCATGGTGCCGTCGATGTCCCGCCGGTCCAGCCCGGCCCGCGCCGCGGCCGCCGCGAACCCCTTCGAGATCCGGCCGAGCTCGGCCCCGTTCTCGTGGACGACGAACTCGATGCCGCGCGCCAGGTCGGCCTCGCGCCAGACCCGGAGCCGAGGCAGGAGCTTGTCGTGGATCCTACACGGGGGCTGGCGCTTGCGCGTCTTCGGGACCCGGGGCCCGGACCGGTGCATCGTCACCCCGTTCAGGTCCATCCACCCGTGGTCGAGGGTGCGGTTCCAACGCTGGTCCAGCACCGCGGCCGCGCGGGTGCCCGAGTAGAAGCCGATCTCGCAGAACCGCTCCAGGTGGTCGCTCGCGTCCTCGGCATCGAGGTGCCAGCCGGGCACGCGCTCCCAGACCGGCTCCCGGCTCGCGAGGAGGGACGACGTCCAGTCCCAGCCCTGCGCCGCCTTAAGGAGCCGCTCGTACTCCCGGGGCGTCAGCCAGTCCGGATGCGGCGCGCCGGCCTCGGGCAGGCTCACGATAGGCCGGGCCGTCAGGGCGTACTCGCGATGCCAGACCCCGATCGCCGCGGACAGAGTCTGGAGCTCCCGTCGCGCCGTCGAGATCGAGATGGGCTTGAGCTTCGTCGAGCCCGGCGCCGAGTACGTCTCCGCCGTGCGGCTCTTGACGAACCCGCGGCAGGTCTCGCCCCGGACCTGTGCGAGCGTCTTCCCCTTCCAGTGGCGGAGAAGGTTGATGATGTGCTGGCCGGCGAGCGGCCCGTTCGCCGTGCCCTCCTGACGGGTCCCGTAGAACCCGAGGCACGCGGCGACGCTGACCAGGCGGGGGTTCGAGTTGGCCGGGTCCTCGGGATCGGGGGATCCCGCCTGGCGCTCGTCCTCTAGGCGCGCCTGCTCCGCGACGTGGAGCGCGAGCTCGCCTTCAGCCGCGCGCCGATCCTCTCGGCCGTACTGTGTGCGTCGCTTGAAGCGCTTGCCGTCGATGGTGTCTCGGATCTCCCAGACCTGTCGGTCCTCGTCCCAGACGAGGCGGGCGGGGTTGCGGGGTCGTGCCACGATGTTCTCCAGTCGATCAGGTGCTGCCGTGTGGTGAGGATCGCGTGCCCGGGGCACATCGATTTCAATCGATGCGGCGGGTCGGCACGCGTCGCGGCACGCAGCTGCGCGACGGAGAACGTGGGCAGGCCGTAGGGATCGAGCACCTCGGCCGCCCATACGGCGACATCCAGGGTCAGGAGGGTGTCCGGCTCGGCGAGACGGGCCTTCGTGCTCGCGCCGGAGGACCAGTCGAAGGCCCCGAGAATGAATTGAAAGGTCATGCGGGATTCTAGGATCGAGCGATTCGCGAGGGCAACGCCTAAGGATACGCTCGGTTAACAGCAGCGCCAGTCGTCCACCTGGACGCGTGGGTGCAGACCAGGGAAACGTTGACCGGCCGGTAAACATCGACTTGCCCGCCGGCCCGGCGCCTGGCACGTTGAGCCCACCAGGAGATGCACCGTGAAAATATTGCGCGCCCCGAACCCGACGACCTGATCCCGGAGCGCTGACGGCCCTGCCTCGCCTCCAAGTATTCGGAGGCTAATCATGAAGACCTACTTCACGTCAGACACCCATTTTGGCCACGCCGGCATGATGGCCGCGCGCATGAACAGGCCGCGCTCGTTCACCTCCGTGGAGGCCATGAACGAATCGATCATCCAGCACTGGAACAACCGGGTCCGCCCGGGAGACGAGATCTTCCATCTAGGCGATTTCGCGTACGGGGCGTCGGCCGCCATGTGCCGGGACGTGTTCTCTAGGCTTCACGGCCGGAAGCACCTCATCCTCGGGAACCACGACGCCGCGAGGACGACCGCCCTGCCCTGGTACAGCCAGCAGCAGATGGCCGCGCCGGTCGTCGAGGGCGTGCGCATCGTTCTCTGCCACTACGCGCTCCGCACGTGGAGCGGTGTCCATCGGGGCGCGATCCATTGCTACGGGCACAGCCACGGATCGCTGCCCGGGACGGCTCGGTCCTGCGACGTCGGCGTCGACGACTGGGGTCTCCGCGTCGTGACGGTCTCCGAGATCCTGGAGCGGCTCGCGGAGAACGCCGCCCTGGAGCAGGGGCCGGCCGCCGTCGCCGCGCTGGCGGAGGCGGCGTAGAGGGGATCGACTAGCGCCGGGGGAGCATCGCGATTGCCTCGAAATCCTCCGCCGGGCCTTTGGCAAACCGCTTTCGAAGGCGCGGCCGTTGACGCGTGCCCGCCATCCAATCGGCGAGGAACGCGTAGGCTCTGTCCGGATCGGACCCCCACACCGTCAGGACCAAGTCCGGCAGGACGACGATGAGGCGACGCCCGGGCACGATCGTCGCCTGCTCAGGCGTCCTCGAAAGGACGCGTCCGTCGAGCCGATGCGGCCTTAGCTTCATGACCATGGCGAACGGCCGGTTCTCTCCAACGCGCCTTGCGTGCCACGCCGTGCGCATGAGCGGCGGCACCAAGCTGCGCGCGATTTTTGTCAGCGGCGCGACACCCCAGATCGGGCACTCGTCGAGGCCGTCGACGGGCTGGGTCTCGACGACGATGCCGGGATCGTACGTCCTGCGGTCCTCGTTGAACGGAAGGAAATTCGGCGTTATCGCCCGGTCGATCCACGGCATTTTAATCGTCCTCGTTGAGCCGGGCGGCACGATCCCGGGCGGCGTCGGCCGCGATCTCCTGGGGCGACCGTGGCACGTCCACCGTGCCGTCGTCCCGTTCGAGCGAATCCCTCCACGTGCCGCTTTCCAAAACGTCCGCCCGGCGCCGCAGGGCCGCCGCCTCCCATGCGGCGATCTTCGTGCAAGCCTCGTAGATTTCCACGGGGACAGGGCGGACGCCCGAGACCCAGTGGGCGACCTGGGATGGGAGAACCGGGCGGCCCATGTGGGCCTCGATCGACCGGGCGAGATCCGTCCGCCAGCGCGCGCCGAAGGCCGTCTGCCCGAGGCCGATGAGGCCGCGTCGGCGGTGGCGCTTCGCGTCGTCGAGGCCATCCAGACGGAGCCGGAGCCTGCGCCGCTCGACGGCGTCCTCGATGGGGGCGTCGGGTGCCTTGGCCATCAGGCTGCCACCGCGGCGTCGCGGGCGATCTCCTGGTCGACCCACGCGAGGTCGACCCGCCAGTCGATCTCCGCCATGCGGAGCTCCTCGACACGCGCATGCTCCGCGTCCGTCGAGGCGGACAACCAGTGCCGCGTGGCCTTCCGTGCGGCCGCGTCCCGGCCCATGAGGACGAAATTTCGGTACGCTTCGAGCGTCCCGTGCTCGGCGATGACGCCGAGGCGGCGAATGTAGCTCATGTCGTGGTTCCCCTGTTTGGCGTGGCGTCGTGGTCGGTGTGTCAGGCCGCCTCGGACATGGCTGTCTCGGCGCCGGGGCCGGCGTATCCCGGCCAGCGGATCTCGCGGGGCAACCATCCCGTGGGGACGACCTCGGCGAGGGCGACCGCGACGATCTCCGCCTTCTTCAGCTTGCGGGCCCGGGCCGCGGCCTCGGCCCCGCATGCCTCCTGGATCGCGGCGATCGCCACCGACTTCGGGGCCGAGGAGAAGAAGTCCTTGGCGTCGAACCGGTCGACAAGGCGCGCCGTAAGCACCGACGGCTCCATGGCCCCGGCGAGGGCCTGGATCGCGCGGCTGTCCGCCGGGCATCCTGCCGTCGCGCCCGATCCCGGGGCCCGCGTTCGCAGGTCGACGCCGCGGCCGAGCACCCGGCCGAGCGCCGCCAGCATGTCCGCGTCGTCCATGCCGAGGAAGCGGTTGAACAGGACCTCGAAGGTTTCGTTGTCTCCGGCCTTGGCCTTCTCGCCGTCGAGCCCTTCGAGGCGCAGGCGGATGGGCGCGCCCCAATGGCCCTTGCACGTGGCGCCGGCGAGCAGCCCGGCGAGGGCAGCCCGGGGCGCGGTCTCGAACGAATCCTGCACGGCCTGCGTAAGCTGGACGCTGAGACGGTCGACCAGCGCGGATGACAGCCCCTTCGCCTCAGGCTCGGTAGTCTCACCGGCCTCGGCGGCCGAGGCCTTGGCGGCCTTCACATCCTCCGGACGCAGGACGTACTGGCGGACGCTGATCGTGGCGTCATAGTCCCAGGAGACCACGCAGCCGGAGCGCGCCTTGTCCTCGGCCCCTGGCTCAACGAACAGGCCCTTCTCGATCGTGCGGTGCTCGACCGACAGAGCCTCGACCTCCTCGTCCGACACCGATCCGTCGTCCTCGGCCTCCGTGATCGCCTCGATCTCCCGCAGCCGGGCCGCCTCGGCCTCGGTTGGCTCGCGCCGGGACGTGCCGATGGTCGGCCACATGTAGCGGGCGCCCGACGGAAGGTCGTCCTCGATCTCGGCCCATGCCCACC
>NZ_VRVG01000400.1:0-269 GCF_008040085.1 Methylobacterium sp. WL7
TCGATCACCGCCCACTGCGCATCCGAGAGCCAGAACAGCTCCGCCATCGCCGCCTCCGTGCTGCACGCGGCGGCCCTGAATCACAAAATCACAGAGCTCGCAAGAGCTTGGTGCGGTTCACACCCTAATGACGGCTTACCACCCTTCTCCGAAATTCAAAGGGGCCGCTTGCGGGTAGCTTGATCCAACTCTGTGATCGCTACTGCCTGGCTTAGTGACTTCCCCACGGTCCTGCCGAGCCCCCATGTTATCGTCGCCCTAAACCCTCC
>NZ_VRVG01000401.1:0-257 GCF_008040085.1 Methylobacterium sp. WL7
TTGCCGGAGCCCTTGTCGTGCTGGAGGCCGTCGTGAGGCCAGGCAACCGGCAGCCAGTCGCCCCAGCCTTTGAGCGCCGCCGCGTGAATGACTGGCGTCGTCTCGCGCTGGCGGTAGACAGCCGTGAGGTGCCGAACGGGTGATCCCAGCCGAAGTCTATGCCGACGATCTCCGGCATATAGCTCGGGATCTGGAACGGCGCGCAGGTGATGGACTCTTCGGCTACGGGGAAGACGCGGCCGGAGCCGAGAACGGGG
>NZ_VRVG01000402.1:0-256 GCF_008040085.1 Methylobacterium sp. WL7
GGCCAAACACGTCCGACAAGGCCGCTTGCAGCCGCTCGTAGGAGAGCGCCTGAAAGGTCCTCAGATACGTCGCCACCGCATGCAGCCGCGGGCCGAACGGCGTGCCGCGGGCCGCCTCCGGCTCCGGCTCCGCGGGCCGCCTCCGGCTCCGGTGCGGCTGCCTGCGTCCCGCAGGTCGGACAATGAACGGCAAGGCGCCGATGCTGCGTCACGACCGGCATCACCGCCGGCAGCTCGATCCGCTCAGAGACGCTGA
>NZ_VRVG01000403.1:0-256 GCF_008040085.1 Methylobacterium sp. WL7
CAGTAGCGTGCTGTTCGCCGCGGCGCTCGCCGCACTCCTGTCTGTCAGCGCCGCTGACGGCGCCGTGCGCAGCGTCGGCTACGGCCAGCCCGGGCCGGCTGGGCAACAGGGAATTCAGGGCAATGCGCGACCGGCAGCCAGGGAGCCCAAGGACTAGTCGGCCAGACGGGCGCCACAGGCCCGGCCGGAATAGTCCCGATCTACGGCCCCTCAGGGCTGCGCGCCAACCCCAAGGCGTGGATGGGCACGGTCACGA
>NZ_VRVG01000404.1:0-254 GCF_008040085.1 Methylobacterium sp. WL7
GGTCTCGGTCACGGCGCGGGTGCCGCTGGCAGCCTCGGCGATGCTGCGGGCGATCTCCTGGGTGGCGACCTGCTGCTGCTCCACGGCCGCCGCCACGCCGAGCGCGATACCGTGGACCTGCTCGATCGGGCCGCCGATCTCGTCCGTGGCCCGGGCGGTCTGGGTCGCCAGGGCCTTCACCTCGGTGGCGACCACGGCGAAACCACGCCCCGACTCGCCAGCCCGGGCCGCCTCGATCGTGGCGTTGAGGGCGA
>NZ_VRVG01000405.1:0-254 GCF_008040085.1 Methylobacterium sp. WL7
GAGATCCCGAGTTCCGGCCATGTTCGCCTCGGCGAGCAGGACCTCACGGCGCTGCCCCCGCACCGGCGGCCCGTGAACATGATGTTCCAGTCCTACGCGCTGTTCCCGCACATGAGCATGGCCGGCACGCCCAGGTCGGGACCCCGGCCGAGTTGTACCGCCGCCCGGCCAGCCGCTTCGTGGCGGGCCTGCTCGGCGACGTGAATCTCATCCCGGGCCGGCTGGGACCCGCCGAGCCCGGCGACACCCGCACG
>NZ_VRVG01000406.1:0-254 GCF_008040085.1 Methylobacterium sp. WL7
GCTGGTCTCGGGCACCCTGGAGGAAGTCAAGAAGGCCGGCCGTGCTTCTGAGATGAAGTACCAGGCCATGAAGAAGGGCATGGCCCTGAAGCGCGATATGGAGGGCATCCTCCTGTCGGCTCAGGCGTCGAACGCCGGCACGGCCCGCGCGTTCACCGAGACCATGCTCAAGGACGCGCAGCAGTCGGCCTACGCCGCTGGTGGCGATCCGAACCTGCTGATGCTGCCCGTGCAGCAGAAGCGCAACTTCTCGG
>NZ_VRVG01000407.1:0-254 GCF_008040085.1 Methylobacterium sp. WL7
CTGACGCCTGGGCGGCTGGAGACACCAGCGAGACCACCCGAGACATCGTGCAGGCGATCCTGATGGGTCCGCTCGGCGAACTTGGGAAGGGGCTCATTCCAGGCGACAGCATCATCGGCGAGCCCAGACGGCCCGCATCCGACACGTCTCGGGTGGCACGTCAATCGTGGGGTTCAAGAGCTTCGATCAAGGTCGCCGCAAGTTCCAAGGCACCGCCAAGCACATGATTTGGCTTGACGAAGAACCTCCGCAGG
>NZ_VRVG01000408.1:0-253 GCF_008040085.1 Methylobacterium sp. WL7
CGCTTGCGCGAGACGCGGTCGCGATCCTGCAGCTTGGGCAGGTGCTTCACATCGACGTGGATGAAGCCGACCTCGTAGTCCTTGAAGCTGCCGTGTGGCTTGCGGGCCTGCTCGGCGGGCGGCAGCCTGAACCGCACCGGGTTTCCCGGAGGCCATTTGGTTTGGGTCAGGCCGCCAAGGCTTGGACCTCGGCCTGGGCATAGTAGCGCGCTTCGGCCTCGGCGGGCGGGATATTCCCGATCGGTTCGAGCAG
>NZ_VRVG01000409.1:0-253 GCF_008040085.1 Methylobacterium sp. WL7
GGGGTCAAACTCCACCCACTCGTCGCGCAGGCGGATCGTGCGGGCGCGGTCCTGATTGGCAACCACCAGCTTCAGCATCTTCCGGAACAGTGGGCGCAGGCCCATCCGCGCCATGTTGCGGGCGATCTTGTCGACCGGGGCGATGCCGTTGAAAGCGATGTCCGAGACGTTGGGCGAGATGATCGGGTTGATTGCGCCCTGCTGCGAGACACGAACGATGCCGCCGAACCGGCGCTCACGCACCTCGTCGGGG
>NZ_VRVG01000040.1:0-39521 GCF_008040085.1 Methylobacterium sp. WL7
GACCCCAAACGCGTGGCCGCCAGCCAGCGAAAACCCAAGCCGCGGTCTACCGAGCCCGCACGCCAGACCAACGCCCATGTCGCAACCGCCAGGGTTCTGGCAAATCAAACACCTTGAAAGGGCTGGGCTGCGAGCCCTTTGGAAACCCAGGATTTGGCGTCGAGTCTGGAATAGGGCCGCGTTAAAACACAATAACACGCTCTAGGTCAGGCGGCGGTGATATTCTCGCGTGCGAGGATCAAGGTTCGTCGCGGAAGGCTCAGACGGTGATCGACGGCATCCGGGTCTCAGACGAGGTCGCAGTTATCCGGTACGACGGCGATCGCTTCGCGAGCCCACTTCATCGCCACGCGCGGGCGCAACTCCTCTACGCGATGGCGGGCGTGATCTCGGTCACGACCGACAGCGGGACCTGGGTGGTACCGCCGAGCCGGGCAGTCTGGCTTCCTCCGGACACGGACCATGTCACCACCAGCCATGCCGGGATCCGCTTCCGCTCGCTGCTGATCGACACGACCGGGTTCGACGGTGTCCCGGATTGCTGCAGGGTCGTCGAGGTCACGCCACTCCTGCGCGAGCTGATCCTCAAGCTCGCCGCCCTCACGGAGACGCAGGGCGACCGCGCCGTCTCAGAAGCCGTGATCTGCCTGCTCATGCTGGAGTTGGCGTTCCTGCCGGTGCAGCCGCTCGACCTGCCGGCTCCGACGCAGGCCGGCCTGGCGGATCTGTGCGACCGGATCCGCAGCGATCCCGCCCGCGCGCATTCCATCGCGGCGGCGGCCGCCGAACTCGCCATGAGCCGGGCGACGTTCATGCGGCAGTTCAAGCGCGAGACCGGAATGGGATTCGGCCGGTGGTGCCAGCAAGCCCGGATGCTCCACGCCCTGCCGCTGCTGGCGGAGGGCCGGGCCATCCTCGATGTCGCGCTGGATTGTGGCTACGACAGTCCGAGCGCCTTCGCGGCCGTATTCCGACGCTCCTTCGGGCGCCCGCCGAGCGCGTACTTCCGGCCGCCGCCTGCGGAAAGCGTCGACCGGGGCTGAACGCGCCGTCGCGGATCGGACCGATGGGCGGTTCGGACGCCGGCCCCCCTGGCGAGAACGTGACACCCCGTCCCGCCCGCCCGGATGAACCTCGGCCGCGGATGCCCGTTGAACGCCGGCCGCCGATCCCCGCACGCCCGCGGGGCGGATCGGCCACGGACATCGAAGACCGTTCATGGGTTGGCCCCGCCGCATCCTCCTCGCCGCCGGCCTCGCGACCGTCGCGGCCGGTGTCACGATCAGCCTCGGGCACTTCAGCTACGCGCCGATGCCCGACAGGGCCGACCTGCTCAACCCCGATCGCTACCCGATCCAGACCGCCTTCGACGTCCTCGGGCGCCGGGTCTCGCGTGCCGAAGCGGACCACCTCGACGGCACCGAGGCCGGCCGAAAGGAACTCTCGGCCGGGAGCGGCGCCGTGGCGATCGATCCCGCCATGGTCGAGCGCGGGCGGCAGGCGTTCTACCAGGAGACGTTCGGCAACGAGGTCTTCCTCACCGACGTGATGGGCATGCTCGATGGCGGCCTGACGCCCACCGCGGTTGCCCTCGCGGTCACCAAGCTCGGCGGGCAGGGCACCACCAACCTGCAGGTCGCCATGGCCCGGGACATGCGCGTCGGCGACCGCACCTACCGCACGGGCGAGCTGGTCCCCACCGGGCTCGACGTGCCGAAGGGCGGCGCGTTCATCATCGGGATCAAGACCTTCTCGGACCGGGGCCATCTGCGGATGGGCATCACCTGCGCGCTCTGCCACGCCGCGGTCGATCCCGGCACCGGCAAGGTCGTCGAGGGGGCGCCCAACACCGACCTCAATGCCGGGCTGCTGGTGGCCCTGGCCAAGAACTCGTCCGCCTACTTCATGCACGCCAGCGTGAGCCAGGCCGATCCCCCGCAGGCGGGTTCGGCCGGAGCCGGGCCGGCCCTGCCGGATGCCGAGGCCGTCGAGGCCGCCACCAAGGTCCAGGTCGCGAGCTGGCCGCCGGGCAGCTTCGATTCCTCGGCCGACCGGGTGACCAACCCGACCTCGATCCCGTCGAGTTTTTCCGCCCACGGCGAGCCGTACAGCTGGAGCGGGCGCGAGGCGGTGGGGCCGTTCGCCGGCCTGTCATCGCTCAACAACAACGTCCACGCCGCCAACTCCGATACGACCCAGCTCGCCGCCGCCGCGCCCTGGCTGTTCGGCATGGATGCGGAGACCTATCTCGGCATCGTCCTGCGCGGCGCGGCCACCGAGTCCTTCCGGTACACGCCGGGCGAATCCCGCAAGCCTTCGGAGGTCCTGCGCAGCGTCGATCCGACGCCGGCCTCGCCCGGGCTCAACAGCTACGCGGTGCTGCCGACCTATCCGGCGACCAACTACGTCACCGACAACGGACTGTTCACCTCGGTGCAAGGCGAGCCGGTCAACCACGCCAACAACGCCATGTCGGCGTTCCAGAACCTGCTTCACCCACCAACCGCACAGCAGGATCCCGCCGCCGTGAATGCGGGGCGCGCCGTGTTCGACAAGGCCGGCTGCGGCGCCTGTCATTCGGGCCCGGCGCTGACCAATCACCGGATCATCCCGGATGGCGAGATCGGCACCGAGCCGACCCGGGCCAGGGCCGGGGCCAAGATGGAGGCGCGGCTCTCGCCTCCCAGCCTGTTCGCCACCGATACGCCGTTCCCGCTCCCGGCCGATCCGGTGATCGTCCCGGTGCCGCTGGCCGGCGACAAGCTCGCCCAGGTTCAGCTTGCCTGGGGGCAGGGGGGAACCGAAGGCGGCTACAAGGTTCCGAACCTCGTCGGCCTGGCCTGGACGGCGCCCTACCTGCACGATTCCGGCATCGCGGTCGGCCCCGATCCGGCGACGCAGCGCGGCGTTTCGGGCACGGTGTACCGCGGCATCGCCCCCGATCCTTCGAACAGTCTGCGTGCTCTGATCGACCGTGACCTGCGGGCTCAGGTGATAGCGGCGAACAAATCCTCGGATACGGCGCGCATCGCACGCGTTACCGGCGAAGGACACGCGTACTGGGCCGACGCCGCCTCCGGCGTCGCGCGGCCGGACCAGGACGCACTGATCGCCTACCTGCTGTCGATCGACACCCTGACCGAGCCGGCGGCGACGCCCTGATCCGAACGGGACACACCAGCATGCCCAACGCCCAACCGGTCTGGTTCATCACCGGCTGCTCCACCGGCTTCGGCCGGGAACTCGCCAAGCTGGTCATCGCCCGGGGCTGGCGGGCGGTGGTGACCGCCCGCGACCGGGCCAAGGTCGCCGACCTGGCGGAGGGCGCCCCCGACCAGGTCCTGGCGCTCTCGCTGGACGTCACCGACGCGAGCCAGATCGCCCAGGCGGTCAGCGAAACGTCAAAGACATTCGGGCGGATCGACGTCCTCGTCAACAACGCCGGCTACGGCTACCAATCCTCGATCGAGGAGGGCGAGGACGACAAGATCCGCGCCCAGTTCGACGCCAACGTGTTCGGCCTGTTCGCCCTGACCCGGGCGGTGCTGCCGGTGATGCGGGCGCAGCGCTCCGGCCATGTGCTCAACGTGACCTCGGTTGCGGGCTTCGTCGGCTTCCCGGCCTCGGGCTATTACGCCGCCACCAAGCACGCCGTGGAAGGGTTCTCCGACGCGCTCAGCGCCGAAGCCGGCCCGCTCGGCATCCGGGTCACCTGCATCGAGCCGGGCCCGTTCCGCACCGACTGGGCCGGGCGCTCCCTGATCCAGACCCCCAGCACCATCGCCGACTACGCCGAGACCGCGGGCGCCCGCCTGAAGGCCACGTCCGAGAAGAGCGGCACCCAGGCCGGCGACCCGGTCCGGGCCGGCGAGGCGATGATCCGGGTGACCGAGATCGACAACCCGCCGCGCCACCTCGTGCTCGGCGCCTGGGGTTACGAGGCGGTCACGACCCGGCTGAATCAGCGGATCGCGGAAATCGAGGCGTGGCGCGCGACGAGCTTGGAGGCGGATTACCCGGAGGGGTGAACGTCGTCGCGACCGCACCAACGTGGTCGCAGGAGGGTTGATACGGCTTCGGGGCGGATCGCGCGTTCGACGCCGGCGTCGCGATGCAAGGTCGACGGCAGGCCTGCTCAGATCACCGCCTCGATCAGCCCCCGCGACCGCGCCTCGTCCGCTTCGAGATACCAATTGGCCGGCGCCTTCTCCAGCACCTCGTCGAGGGTCACGTCCGAGCCCTGGATGAGATTGGAAAACCCCTCGTTCTGGATCACGATCGAGCACTCGATCTCGTGGAGGGTCGCCTTCACGGCGGCGATGCAGGTGGTGAGCGGCCCCTGGACCTGGAGCTGCTTGTTCATCTTGCGCTCGTGGATCATCAGCCGCGTGCCCCGGGTGAGATAGCGGTTCGGCCGGGCGAAGAAGCTCATGAAGGTCGTGCCGGCCGAGTAGATCGCGGCCTTGCCGAGGAAGACGAACCGTCGGTCCGGGCTCATCTCGGTGTGGTAGCGGATGTCCTCGCCCATCATCCGGGCGACCTCCGGGTCGCCGCCAAGCGTCGAGAGCTCGATCACCACGATCTGCCGGTCGCCGGCCTCGGCGAACTGGCGGCGGAAATCCTTGTACATGTCGTAGTCGACCGGGCCCGACAGCAGCACCGCGGGGCTGCGGAACGCGGTCGGGCCGAGGGGCGTGGTGTCCATGGGGGCCTGTGATCCGTTGCTGGGGTCTCAGCGCACCGGGTCGGGCGCGCCTTCGCCTTTGCCGACGAACGGGATGCCCGCGATCGGGCATTCCTCGGTGCCGACAGAGTGCCGGGTAATGGCCCGAACGGCGTCGCGGGTTCCGTCGGGATCCTCGATCCAGCGCCGGTAGAACTCGTAGGGGCATTCCGACAGGCCGTGCCGGTTCTCCTTGGAGTTGATCATGCCGGTGTAGCCGCGGTGGAGCAGCTTGAAGAGGTGGTTCTCGGATTGGCCGTGGGCGCGCGAGTCCCGGATCAGGAATTTCGACAGGGCGGCGTACTGGATGCCCATCTCCTCCTCGCCGCACTCGCCGAGCGTGCGGCCGTCGAAGCCGATGATCGCCGAGTGGCCGAAATAGCTGTAGACGCCGTCGAAACCGGCGGCATTGGCCACCGCAACGTAGGTGTTGTTGGCGAACGCCATCGCCTTCGACATCAGGATCTGCTGTTCCTTGGCCGGGTACATGTAGCCCTGGCAGCGGATGATCAGCTCGGCCCCGCGCATGGCGCAGTCGCGCCAGATCTCGGGATAGTTGCCGTCGTCGCAGATGATCAGGCTGATCTTGAGGCCCTTCGGCCCGTCCGAGACGTAGGTGCGGTCGCCAGGATACCAGCCCTCGATCGGCGTCCAGGGCATGATCTTGCGGTACTTCTGCACGATCTCGCCCTGGTCGTTCATCAGGATCAGGGTGTTGTAGGGGGCCTTGTTCGGGTGCTCCTCGTGGCGCTCACCGGTGAGCGAGAACACGCCCCAGACCTTGGCCTCCCGGCAGGCGGCGGCGAACACCTCGGTCTCCGCCCCCGGCACGGACGAGGCGGTCTCGTACATCTCGGCGGCGTCGTACATGATGCCGTGAGTGGAGTATTCGGGGAAGATCACGAGGTCGAGCCCGGGCAGGCCGGTCTTCATGCCGACGATCATCTTGCCGATCGCCTTGGCGTTCTCCAGCACCTCGGCGCGGGTATGAAGGCGGGGCATCTTATAGTTCACGACGGCGACGCCGACGCTGTCCTGGCTGGACGAGATGTCTCCGTGCATCATGGCGTGGGTTCCTCCTGGCTTGCGATCTCCCTCCCCCCTCTGCGGGGGAGGGTGGCCCGGCCGTCAGGCCGGGTCGGGAGAGGGGAGCGACGTGTCCGGAAAGGTCGTGACGGGCTTCACGTCCTGAACCGTCGCGCTGCCCCTCTCCCGCCCCGCATCCGCGGGGCACCCTCCCCCGCAGAGGGGGGAGGGTGGCTGGTAGTTCAGTGGCTGATCATCCAGGGCCGCGCGCTCGGGAAGCTCTTGGCCGCAGCGGGGGCCGAGGCCGTCTTCTTCGGAGAGCAGCAGCCGCAGCCGGCGCCGTGGCCCGCCGAGCGCCGCGGCGCGTGGCGGCTGCGCTCGTTGGTGGCGTGGGCCGCCTTGAGCCCCGCATCCATGCCGGAGATCCGCGGTGCGGTGCGGAAGGCCCGTTCGCAGGCTGCCCCGCAATCCGGGCAAGCGTGCGGATCCTTGAACTCCGCCATCGGCCGCATGGCGGTGAACGGCCCGCAGGCCTGGCAGGCGTAATCGTAAACGGGCATTTCGAGGCTCCCGGCGAAATGTAAGGGCGCGGGTCCCCTCTCCCGTGCGGGAGAGGGACAGGGTGAGGGGACAGGTCTTTCCGGAAATGTCGCATCCCTCACCCCAACCCTCTCCCGCACGGGAGAGGGGGCCGGTCGCATCCGTGACCGGCGGCAGATCACAGGTCCGGCGAGAGCGGCATCTGGATCGAGCCGTCGAGGAACTTCGTCGGCCCGTCGGCACCGGGATTGATGTCGAACTCAAAGATCTTGGTGGGAATCCACAGGGTCGCGCAGGCATTCGGGATGTCGACCACCCCCGAAATGTGCCCCTGCACAGGCGCCGTGCCGAGGATGGAGTAGGCCTGGGCGCCCGAATAGCCGAACTTCTTGAGGTACTCGATCGCGTTCAGGCAGGCCTGCCGATAGGCGATGTGAACATCCAAATAATGCTGGCCGCCGTGCTCGTCGACGGAGATGCCCTCGAAGATCAGGTGGTCGTCGTATTTCGGTGTGATCGGCGACGGCTTGAAGATCGGATTCTTGATCCCGTACTTGGCCATGCCGTCCTTGATCAGCTCGACCTTGAGATGGACCCAGCCGGCCATCTCGATGGCGCCGCAGAAGGTGATCTCGCCGTCGCCCTGGCTGAAATGCAGGTCGCCCATCGAGAGGCCGGCGCCCGGCACGTAGACCGGGAAGTAGATCTTCGAGCCGCGCGACAGGTCCTTGATGTCGCAATTGCCGCCGTGCTCCCGGGGCGGGACCGTACGGGCGCCCGTGGCGGCGGCCGCGTCCTTCGCCTCGCCCTTCAGCCGGCCCATATGGGCGGTCGGGCCGAAGGGCAGGGTGGCGAGCGCCGGCACGCGCTCCGGGTTGGTGTCGTAGAGCGCCTTCTCCCGGGTGTTCCAGGTCTCCAGCATCTTCGGATCGGGCAGGCAGCCGATCAGGCCGGGATGGATCAGGCCGGGGAAGCGCACGCCCGGCACGTGGCGGGACTTGGTGAACAGGCCCTCGAAGTCCCAGATCGACTTCTGCGCCTGGGGGAAGTGCTCGTCCAGGAAGCCGCCGCCGTTCTTCTTGGAGAAGAACCCGTTGAAGCCCCACTGGCTCTCCGGCTTGGCGCCGATGTCGAGCAGGTCCACCACCAGCAGGTCGCCCGGCTCGGCACCCTCGACGCCGATCGGACCGGACAGGAAGTGGACGATCGACAGGTCGATGTCGCGCACGTCGTCGGCGGAATCGTTGTTCTTGATGAAACCGCCGGTCCAGTCGTAGGTCTCGACGACGAAATCGTCGCCCGGCTTGACCGTGGCGACCATCGGGATGTCGGGGTGCCACCGGTTGTGCACCATGTCGTTGTCATAGGCCGATTGCGTGAGATCGACCTTGATCAGCGTCTCGGGCATTTTTTACGACTCCCTGCTGCGATCTTGACTGCCAAGTCTTCACGGACGGCCGCGCGAAATTGTCCGGCGCGACACGCCCCCTTCTCCCGTTCGGGAGAGGGCTGGGGTGAGGGAGGAGAACCCTCCGGAGAGGGCACGCCCCTCACCCTGTCCCTCTCCCTCAGGAGAGGGGACCCGCGTCCGACGCGGGACCGGGCATTGCCTTCGCTGGCGTCGAAGCCGGCGGATCCTCAGACTGAGAGGAACCGGGCGACCTGCGCCTCGTCGATGCCGTCGCGGGGCGCCTCGTGCACGATGGCGCCGTTCTCCATGACGATGACCCGGTCGGCGACGTCGAGGGCGAAGCTCAGCACCTGCTCGGAGACCACGATGGAGAGGCCGCGGTCGTCGCGGATCTTCTTGAGGGTCCGGCCCATCTCGCGGATGATCGAGGGCTGGATGCCCTCCGTGGGCTCGTCGAGCAGCAGCACCTTCGGCCGGCTGGCGAGCGCCCGGGCGATGGCGAGCTGCTGCTGCTGGCCGCCCGACAGGTTGCCGCCGCGCCTTCCCTTCATCTCCAGCAGGACCGGGAACATGTCGTAAAGGTCCTGCGGCACCTTGCGGGCGCCGGTGACGGTCAGGCCGGTCTCGATGTTCTCCTGGACCGTCATGGTGGAGAAAATCATCCGGCCCTGCGGCACGTAGGCGAGGCCCTTGGCGACCCGGGCGTGGCTCTTGAGCCCCGCGACCTCCTCGCCCTCGACCCGGATCGTCCCGGATTTGACGGGCACGAGGCCCATCAGGGTCTTCATCAGGGTGGTCTTGCCCATGCCGTTGCGGCCCATCACGGCGACGATCTCGCCGGGCGCCACCGAGAAGCTGAGCCCGTGCAGGACCTCGCTCTGGCCGTAGGCAGCGTGGAGGTCGTGGACGGCGAGCGCCGGAGCCACATCGGGAATCGCGACGTGCGGAGGCGCCTTGACCAGGGGCGGGTGCGCGGTCTGGAGCGAGCCCATCGTCAATGTCCCAGATACACTTCGATGACCTTCGGGTCGTTCTTGACCCGCTCCATCGAGCCTTCGGACAGCACCTTGCCCTGGTGCAGCACGGTCACCCGGTGGGCGATGTCCTCGACGAACTTCATGTCGTGCTCGATCACCAGGACCGAGCGGCCCTTGATGATCTGGTTGAGCAGCTCCGCGGTCTTGATCCGCTCGCCGACGCTCATCCCGGCGACCGGCTCGTCGAGCATCAGAAGCTCCGGGTCCTGGATCAGCAGCATGCCGATCTCGAGCCACTGCTTCTGGCCGTGGCTCAGGAACTCGGCCCGCTCCTTGAGCTGGTCCTTCAGGAAGATCGTCTCGGCGATCTCGTGGATCCGGTCGCGGACCTCGGCGTCGCGCTTGAAGGTGAGGGCGCCGAACACGGTGCGCCCGCGGGGGAACGAGATCTCTAGGTTCTCGAACACCGTGAGGTCGTCGTAGATCGATGGCGTCTGGAACTTGCGGCCGACCCCGGCCTGTACGATCGCGCTCTCGGTGAGCTTGGTCAGCTCCTGGCCCTTGTACTTGATCGATCCGGCGCTGGCCCGGGTGCGCCCGCAGATCAGGTCGAGCACCGTGGTCTTGCCGGCGCCGTTCGGGCCGATGATCACCCGGATCTCGTCCGGGTCGACGTAGAACGACACGTCGTTGACCGCTTTGAAGCCGTCGAACGAGACGGTCAGCGCCTCGACGGCGAGGAGGTAATCGGGCGGCGCGGCCTCGGCGCCGACCACGGGGGAGGAGAGGATCGCGGCGTTCATGACATCCTCACTCGGCCGGAGCGCCGTGGGGCGGGACGATGGTGGTCTCGGGGGGGCGCAGACCCTTCACCCGGCGGGTCAGGCGGGGCTCGATCTGCTCGCGCCAGATGCCGGCCAGACCGTTCGGGAAGGCGAGCACCACCGCGATGAACAGGGCGCCGAGGCCGAACAGCCAGAGATCCGGAAAGCTCTCGGAGAAGCTGGTCTTGGCCCAGTTCACCAGCAGCGTGCCCCAGACCGCGCCGAACAGCGACAGGCGCCCGCCGACCGCGGCGTAGATCACCATCTCGATCGAGGGCACGATGCCCACGAAGGAGGGCGACATGAACCCGACCTGCAGGGTGAACATCGCTCCGCCGATCGCCGCGAAGGCGGCCGCCAGGCAGAAGGCGAAGACCTTGAAGCCCGCCACCGAGTAGCCCGAGAACCGGACCCGGTCCTCCTTGTCGCGCATGGCGACGAGGATCCGCCCGAGCTTCGACTTCTTCACGTATTGCGCGGCGAGGATGCAGGCCAGCAGCAGGCCGCCGTTGACGAAGTACAGGATCACCTTGGCGTGGTCGGTGCGGATGTCCCAGCCGTGGAGGGTGCGCAGGTCGGTGATGCCGTTGATGCCGCCGGTGTAGCCCTGCTGGCCGACGATCAGGATCGTCAGGATCGCGGCGATCGCCTGGGTGATGATCGCGAAATAGGTGCCGCCGACCCGGCGCTTGAACATCGCATAGGAGATGATGAAGGCGAACAGGACCGGAACCGCCACCACCAGGATCAGGGTCAGCGGCAGGCTCTTGAACGGCAGCCAGAACCACGGCACCGCGGTGATCTGGTTCCAGTCCATGAAGTCCGGGATGCCCGGCGTCGACTGGATTTTCGTGTTGGCGACGCTCGAAGCTTCGAGCTTCAGGTACATGGCCATGCAGTACCCACCCAAGCCGAAAAATACGCCCTGGCCTAAGGACAAAATACCGGCATAGCCCCAGCAGATCACGAGCCCGAGGGCCACGAAGGCGTAGGTCAGGTACTTGCCGACGAGGTTGAGGCGGAACCCGTCGAGCGCCAGGGGAAGGACCACCAGGATCACCCCGGCGAGCAGAGCCAGGCTCAGCCACTCCACCGGCTTCATGAACGGGTTGTCGTTGACGGTGACCGACTTGGTCAGGGTCTGGACCGGATTGGTCATCGGGAAATCCTCAGCGCCGGACCTTGAGGGTGAAGAGGCCCTGCGGCCGCAACATCAGGATGCCGACCACCGCGAGCAGGGTGATCACCTTGGCCATCGAGCCGGAGAGGAAGAATTCCAGGGTCGATTGCGTCTGCGAGATCGAGAAGGCCGACGCGATGGTGCCCAAGAGGCTCGCGGCGCCGCCGAACACGACGATCAGGAAGGTGTCGACGATGTAGAGCTGACCCGAAGTCGGCCCGGTCGAGCCGATCATCGTGAAGGCCGAGCCGGCCACGCCCGCGATGCCGCAGCCGAGGCCGAACGTGTAGCGGTCGACCTTCTCGGTATCGATGCCGACGGCGCCGGCCATGGCGCGGTTGGCCATCACGGCCCGGACCTGCTGGCCGAAGCGCGAGCGGTAGATCAGCAGGGCCACGCTGACCGTGATCAGGATGGTGATGGCCATCACGAACAGGCCGTTGACCGGGATCTCGATCGTGTCGGTGACCTGCACCGAGCCGATCAGCCAGGACGGCAATTCGACGCCGACCTCGCGGGCGCCGAAGATCGAGCGGTAGGCCTGCTGCAGGATCAGCGACAGGCCCCAGGTGGCGAGCAGCGTGTCGAGCGGGCGCTTGTAGAGGAACCGGATCAGGCTCCACTCCACCAGCATGCCGAGCGCCCCGGAGGCGAGGAACGCCAGCCCCATCGCGACGAAGAAGTAGACCGGGAACAAAGCCGGCAGGTAGCTCTGGCAGAACGCCGAGCAGAGATAGGTGACGTAGGCCCCGAGGATCATGAACTCCCCGTGGGCCATGTTGATCACGCCCATCTGCCCGAAGATGATCGCCAGTCCCAGCGCCATCAGCAGGTAGACCGAGAACAGGATCAGGCCGGCGAAGCCCTGCATGGCGAAGATCGCGCCGAGGTCGCCGAGGGAATACTCGCCCAACATTTTCTCGTGTCTCCCGCGATCTAGCTGGTGTGGTGATCGTCCGGAGCGAGGTCTTTCCCGCCAGGTGCCACCGGATTCAGACGATGCCGGTTGAGGCGCAGGTCCCCTCTCCCGTGCGGGAGAGGGACAGGGCGAGGGATGCGACCTCCCCGGAAAGACCTGGTCCCTCACCCCAACCCTCTCCCGCATGGGAGAGGGGGCTTGTCGCGGCCTTCTCAAGCCGCGGTGCGAACATCAGAACCTGCCAGGGCAGGGAAGTACCGGCGGCGACTACTGGTAGCCCTTCGGGAACGGATCCGGCTTGATCAGTTCCGGGCTGGTGTAGACGATCTCGAACTGGCCGTCGGGCTTGGCCTTGCCGACCCGGGTCTTCGACCAGAGGTGATGGTTCTCGTCGATCCGGACGTAGCCCTCGGGGGCGCCCTTGAACTCCAGGCCCGGGGAGGCGGCGACCACCTTGTCGACGTCGAAGGAGCCGGCCTTCTCGCAGGCCATCTTCCACAGGAACGGCCCGAGATAGGCCGCCTGGGTGACGTCGCCGATCACCGTCTTCTCGCCCCACATCTTCTTGAAGGCGGCGACGAAGGCCTTGTTGTTCTCGTTGTCGATCGACTGGAAATACTTCATGCAGGCATAGGCGCCGGCGATGTTCTCGCCGCCGATGCCGTCGATCTCGTCCTCGGTGACCGAGATCGTCATCAGCACCTGCTTCGACAGGTCGATGCCCGCCGCCTTGAGCTGCTTGTAGAACGCCACGTTCGAGCCGCCGACCACGTCGGTGAAGATCACCTTCGGCTTGGTGAGCTTGATCTTGTTGATGACGGAATTGAACTGGGTGTGGCCGAGCGGGAAGTATTCCTCGCCGACCACCTTGCCCTTGAGCACGTTCTCGACGTGCTTGCGGGCGATCTTGTTCGAGGTGCGCGGCCAGATGTAGTCGGAGCCGATGAAGTAGAAGCTGTCGCCGCCCTTCTCCTTGTGGACCCAGTCGAGCCCGGCGAGGATCTGCTGCGTCGCCTCCTGGCCGGTGTAGAAGACGTTCTTGGACTGCTCCAGGCCCTCGTAGAAGGTCGGGTAGTACAGGAGGCCGTTGTACTGCTCGAACACCGGCAGCACCGCCTTGCGCGAGGCCGAGGTCCAGCAGCCCATCACGGCGGCGCAATGGTCGTTGACCAGGAGCTTCTTGGCCTTCTCGGCAAACGTCGGCCAGTCGGAGGCGCCGTCCTCCTGGATGATCTTGATCTTGCGGCCGAGCACGCCGCCGGCCTCGTTGATCTGGGCGATGGCGAGCTTTTCCGCCTCTTGGGCGCCGGTCTCGGAGATCGACATCGTGCCGGTGACCGAGTGCAGGATGCCGACGGTCACCTCGGTGTCGGTCACGGCGAGCCCGGTGGTGTTCACCGCCGAGGTCGGGGCCGCGGCCCAGGCGCCGCGGGGCATCAGCGCGAGGGCCGGTGCGCCGGCCAGTCCCATCAGCAGCCTGCGCCGCAGCGGGGAATGCAAGCCGTTCTTCGCGCCGGTCTCGGTGTCGTCAGCCATCGTGCCTGCCCTGGTTCGCGTCCGGGCCTCGCGTGGCGCCCCGGATCGACCAGTCCAGGCTAGGTCTTCGGTCACGCTGCGGCCTATACGATGTTTTGCGTATGGCCGTTCTCTTGCATCGAGCGCACCATCGCGGCGCAGGAGTCTGAGGGACAGTTGGGAGCGAGGGCGGAGAGCGTGGGCGGCGCCCCGGCGCCGGGTTCTTTCCGCGCGCGTGCGCGCGGCCGCAACTCCATGTGCCGGACAGGGCCGCGATGAGCGGCCCCCAGCGCATCATCCCGATCCGCCGGGACTACAACCGCTTCGTCGCCGACGAGACCCTGGAGGATTACGCCCTCCGGTTCACCGCCAAGAAGGCCCGGCGCTGGTCCGGCTTCCAGGTGGCCCAGACGGCGCTCGGCTCGGTCTCGTTCCTGGCGCTGGAGGCGATCGGCGGGACCCTGGCGCTGACGGCGGGCTTCCCCAACACGCTGGCGGCGGTGCTGGTCGTCGGCCTGATCATCTTCGCCACCGCGGCGCCGATCACCGTCTACGCGGCCCGCTACGGGCTCGACATGGACCTGCTGACCCGGGGCGCCGGGTTCGGCTATCTCGGCTCCACGGTCACGTCGCTGATCTACGCGAGCTTCACGTTCCTGTTCTTCGCCATCGAGGCGGCGATCATGGCGCTGGCGCTTCAGCTCTGCTTCGGGCTGCCGCTCGGCATCGGCTACCTCGTCTGCGCCGCCGCGGTGATCCCGCTGGTGGTCTACGGCATCCGGCTGATCAGCCGTTTCCAGATCTGGACGCAGCCGCTCTGGGTGGCCTTGAGCCTGCTGCCGCTGGTCTTCGTGGCAGCGCAAGGCGCGGCGCCGCTGCATGCGCTCGCGGATTTCCCGGGCCTCGACGGCGGCGGGGCCGCCTTCGACATCGGCCGGTTCGGGCTGGCCACAGGGGTGCTGCTGGCGCTCCTCGCTCAGGTCGGCGAGCAGGTCGATTTTTTGAGGTTCGTGCCGGAGCCGGTGGGCCGGCGCGATTGGCGCTGGTGGCTGGCGGTGCTCTCGGGCGGCGCCGGCTGGATCGTGCCCGGCATGCTCAAGATCCTGCTCGGCGCCGGCCTCGCCGTCCTGGCGCTCGGGCACGGCGTCCCGCCCGAGCACGCCGCCGAGCCGACCCGGATGTACGCGGTGGCGTTCGGCTACGTCACCGGGGAGGGCGGCCAGGCGGCCCTGCTTCTGACCGGGCTGTTCGTCCTGGTCTCGCAGCTCAAGATCAACCTGACCAACGCCTATGCCGGCTCGATCGCGTGGTCGAACTTCTTCTCCCGGCTGACCCACAGCCATCCGGGCCGGGTGGTCTGGCTGGTGTTCAACGTGGCGATCGCGGTGCTCCTGATGGAGCTCGGCATCGACAAGACCATCGAGAGCACCCTGCCGCTCTACGCCTCCGTGGTCTCGGCCTGGGTGGGCGCGCTCGCGGCCGACCTCGCGGTGAACAAGCCGCTCGGCCTCTCGCCCCCGGGCATCGAATTCAAGCGCGCCCATCTCTACGCCATCAACCCGGTCGGGACCGGCGCCATGGTGCTGGCGCTCGCCATCGGCGGCCTCGCCTATGCCGGCCTGCTCGGCCACGCGCTCCAGCCCTTCGCGCCGCTCCTCACGCTGGCGACCGCCTTCGTGGCGGCCCCGGTGATCGCCTGGGCCACGGCCGGCCGCTGGTATCTCGCCCGGACCCCAAAGCGGGATTGGGGGGCGGGCGAGGTCACCTGCCGGGTCTGCGAATTGCCGTTCGAGGGCGAGGACATGGCCCATTGCCCGGCCTACGACGCCCCGATCTGCTCCCTGTGCTGCTCGCTCGACGCCCGCTGCGGCGACCTGTGCAAGCCGCACGGCCGGCTGGAGGCGCAGGCGCAGCAGGCGCTCGGCCGGATCCTGCCGGGCCGGACGGCGGCCTGGATCGGCGCGCCGCTCGGCCGCTACCTCGCGGTCATGCTGACCCTCTGCGCGGTGATCGCCCTGATCCTGGGGATCGTCCATGCCGGCGCCACCATCGCGCATCCCGAGCATCGCGTGGTCCTGCGCACCGCGCTGACCAGCGTGTTCTTCATCCTGGTGGTGATCCTCGGCGTGGTCGCGTGGCTGTTCGTGCTCGCCCAGGAGAGCCGGCGGGTCGCCCAGTCGGAGACCATGCGCCAGACCGCGCTCTACGAGGCCGAGATCGCGGCTCACAAGCTCACCGATGCCAAGCTGCAGGAGGCCAAGGAGCGTGCGGAAGCCGCAAACCTCGCCAAGAGCCGCTACGTGGTCGGGATCAGCCACGAGTTGCGCACGCCGCTCTCCACCGTGCTCGGCTACGCCCAGCTCCTCGAATCCGACCCCGCGATCCCGGCCCCGCGCCTCAACGGCATCCGGGTGATAAGGCGCAGCGCCCAGCACCTGTCCGGGCTGATCGACGGCCTGCTCGACATCTCGCGGATGGAGGCCGGGCGGCTCGAGATCCACCGGGACGAGGTCCGGCTCACGGAGTTCCTCGATCAGCTGGTCGACATGGTCCGGCTGCAGGCCCGGGAGGCGGGCCTCGAGTTCCGGTTCTCCCGGCCGGAGATCCTGCCGGCGGTGGTCGCCACCGACGAGAAGCGCCTGCGCCAGGTGCTGCTCAACCTCCTGTCGAACGCGATCAAGTTCACGCCCTCCGGCACCGTCTCGCTGGATCTGAGCTACCGCAGCCAGATCGCGGCGTTCACGATCCGCGACACCGGGCCCGGCATCCCGGAGGCGGACCTGGCGCGGATCTTCCAGCCGTTCGAGCGGGGCTCGACGCCGGCCGCCCGCAGTACTCCGGGGACGGGGCTCGGGCTCACCATCGCGGACCTGCTGGCGCAGCTGCTCGGCGGCGAGATCACCGTGGCGGCGGCCCCCGGCGGCGGCACCCAGGCCCGGCTGCGGCTGATGCTGGCCTCCGTGGCCCAGCCCGCGCCGGTCGTCGTGGTTCCCCCGGCCTCCGCGCCGGAGCGAGCCTATGCCGGCGTCCGCCGCACGATCCTGGTGGCCGACGACGACACCGCCCACCGCGCCCTGATGCGGGCGATTCTGGAGCCGCACGGAATCTCCGTGATCGAGGCGGGCTCGGGGCCGGAATGCCTGGCGGCGGTGGCGAAGGGCGGGATCGACCTGATCCTGCTCGACATCGCCATGCCGGGCATGAGCGGCTGGGCCGCCGCCGCGACGCTGCGCGCGGAGGGCCATACCGGGCCGATCGCGATGATGTCGGCCAACGTCCACGAGATCAGCCCGGTGCGCGGCGACGACGCCCCCCACGACGCGATCTTCGCAAAACCGTTCGACCTGCGCGACGTGCTGGAGCGGATCGGCAAGCTGCTTCACCTCGAATGGGCCGACGCCGCGACGCCCGCTTTGCGCGAGCCGGCCCCGGCGCTCGCGGAGATCGGCCATCCCGGGCCCGAGCATGTCGGCGAGTTGCTGCGCCTGGGCCGGATCGGCCATATCCGGGCCATTGAGGCGAAGCTCACCCAGATGGAGGGCGACGCGACGGTGCCCCCCGCCTTCGTGACCCAGATGCGCGGTCTCGTGGAGGGCTACGACCTGCGCCGCTATCTCTCGGTCCTGCAAGGACTCGCCCGCCATGGCTGAGGCGCCGACCAACCAGCCGAGCCGCGACGTCGTCCTGGTGGTGGACGATTCCCCCGACACGCTGAGCTTCCTCACCGAGGCGATTGAGCGCTCGGGCGCCACCGTGCTGGTGGCGGTGGGCGGCGACCTCGCCCTCGCGCTGGTGGACGAGATCACCCCGGACGTGATCCTGCTCGACGCGATGATGCCGGGCATGGACGGGTTCGAGACCTGCCGGCGGCTCAAGGCCAAGCCGCAGATCGCCGGCGTGCCGGTGATCTTCATGACCGGGCTGAGCGAGACCGAGCATATCGTGAAGGGCCTGAGCGCCGGTGGGATCGACTACGTCACCAAGCCGATCGCCCCGGACGAGATCCTGGCCCGGATCCGCGTGCATCTGGCCAGCGCCCGGGCCGCCCAGAGCGCAAGGGCCGCCCTCGACACCGCCGGGCGCACCCTGTTCGCGGTCTCGGAGGCGGGTGCGGTGCTGTGGGCGACCCCGCAGGCCGGGCGGCTGCTGGCCGGTCTCGGCTCGGATCCGTCCGGGGGGCTCGCACTGCCCGCTCGCGCCCGGGACTGGCTGCGCGGCTGCCTCACCGGGGCGTCCGCCAACGCCCTGACGCTGACCGGCGGCGACGGCACCCCCTATGCGCTCAGCTTCATCGGCCGTACCCCGGACGAGATCCTGCTGCGCCTGTCGCGCGAGGAGGCCTCGGGCGGCATCGAGCGGCTGCGAGCGCGGCTCCCGGTCACCGGCCGCGAGGCGGAGGTGCTGCTCTGGCTGTCCCGGGGGAAATCGAGCCGCGACATCGGCGAGATCCTGGGGCTCAGCCACCGCACCGTGACCAAGCACCTGGAGGGCATCTACGCCAAGCTCGGCGTCGAGAATCGCACCGCCGCATCGATCATCGCCGCGCGCCACCTGCAGGACTGAGCCGCGCCGGTCCGCGTTGTCCACAGGCATCGCCGCGGCGCGAAACCCGTTGGTAAGCGCCCTCCCACCACGGTCCCGGCACAGACGAACCAATTCGGGAACGGATGCGATGATGACCAGCCACCAGCTCGCCGACGAACTGAGGCGGGTCGCCACCACGCAGGTCAGCGACATCACCCGGGCGGTGAAGGAGGGCCAGAAGTCGATCGCCCTCAACGAGGTGCGCGACATGGCCCGGCGCCTCAGCCTGCTGGCGGACGCCTTCGACCCGAAATCGGCAGCCGAAGGCAAGGCCGGCCTCGTCGAGGCCGAGCCGCAGGACGGCGCGCAAGCCGCCTGACGATCGCCGCCTGACGCGCGACGCCCGATCCTCCAAGGAACGCCACGATGGTCCGCGCCACTTTCAGCATCCGCCTGGACGGCGCCTGCCTGCCCGCCTCCGCGGCGCAGTGGGTCGCCGACCTGGACGCCGCCCGGGCCACCGCCCGGACCATCGTCCAGGGGCTGATGCGTCAGCACAGCGGCGATACCCGGCTGCTCGATGCGGCCCTGGTGGTCACCGACGAGACCGGCGCGATGCTGCTGGAGATGTCGTTCCTCGAAGCCCTGTATTTGCCGGTCGAGCCGGTGACCGACCCGTATCGCCGCCGACCGGTCCCACGGGAATTCGGCGCCGTGCGGACATCCCGGATGCTGCTCAGCGCCGCCATGGCGCCGATCCGGCGGTTCGCCGCCATGGCGGCGATGCGCTGACCTGAATAAAGACCGATGGAGCTGCACGTTGCCGGTTGCGCCCCGTCCCTTTCCCGGGCGCGTGGAGCGAGAGCGGAACGCGACCCGGGATCCAGCACAGGACGACGCGAAGCGCCTGATTGTGACTGTCGCTTCAAAATCGTGCCGCTGCGCGGCGCTTTCTCTGCTGGATCCCGGATCACCTTCCACTGACGTTACAGGCGTCCGGGAAAAGGGCGCGCGTTTCATTCATGCGCGACGGCCAAAGCCCGTGCCGATTCAGCCGAACAGGTCGGTAACGGCGAATCCGCGGTCCGCGAGCCGTTCTGCCAGGACCCGGCGGTGGCAGCGGGCCGGGTCCCGCTCGAAGCACAGCAGGCAGGTCGGGGCGGCGGCCGCCATGGCGGCGAGTTCGTCCAGGGCTATTCCGCCGGCGCCCGTATCGAGCACCTCTTCACAGTAGATCCTGCGCATCAGCGCCGCGTCGTCCGCCCGGGCCGCCTCGCGGCCGGCCTTCGGCGTGCCGAGGCTGCGCAGATGCGCGTAGCCGAGTCCCGCCTCTGCGAGACCCGTTCCGAGCGCGCCCTTCGAGAAGCCGCGCTTGCGCGAGTTCGCCACCGCCCGCACGTCGGCCAGCACGGCCACGCCCGCCGAGCGCAGCGCATCCGTAAGGCGCTCCGGGTCGAGCCCTTCGTAACCTATGGTGAATAATTGCTTGCTCACGGGACCGTGACGGGACTCGCGTTGCGGGACCGGCACTTAGCCGGATCCGGGCCTGTGAACCAACCGGGGATCGATACCGTATGTCGCGGTAACGACACGCATCTCGGAATTCCGCCGCAAAGTTCGCAAAGCTCCGTTAACTGCGCCGGGCCCATCGATTACGCCTGACTTTGGCGCTTCTTCGGTGGCGGGCTGAACACTGATGGTGCGGGATATCGAGCTTTCGCAGGGTCCGTCCGCTTCGGCGATTCGGGGTGCCGGCCGGTTGAGGAGCGCCCGGCGCATCGCCGCCCGGGTGCTGGCCGTCGCGGTGATGGCAGGCCTGGCCGCCTGCGCGTCGAACACGAATTTCTATCCGACCAAGGGCGACGCCAAGCCCCATCCGGGCGTGGCCAAGGCCAAGCAGCACCCGATCCAGGGCATCGACATCTCGAAATGGCAGGGCAACGTCGACTGGGCTTCGGTCCGGGCCGCCGGCACCCAGTTCGCCTTCATCAAGGCGACCGAGGGCGGCGATCACGTCGACGAACGATTCCGGACCAACTGGGACAACGCCGCCAAGGCCGGCGTGCCGCGGGGCGCCTACCACTTCGTGTTCTGGTGCCGCTCCGCCCGGGACCAGATGGAGTGGTTCAAGCGCAACGTCCCGAACGACCCGACGGCCCTGCCGCCGGTGCTCGACGTGGAATGGAACGGCCACTCGCAGACCTGCCCGAAGAAGCTGCCCAAGGCGCAGGCTCTGGCGATGGTCACCGAGATGCTGGAGGAGATGGAGCGCTACACCGGCAAGCGCCCGATCATCTACACCGACATCACCTTCCACAAAGACGTGCTGGAAGGCGAGCTGCCCGACTACCCGCACTGGCTGCGCTCCACCGCGGCCGAGCCGGAGCAGCGCTTCGTCAACCGGAAGTGGATGCTCTGGCAGTTCACCTCCACCGGGCGCGTCCCCGGCGTACAGGGCGACGTCGACCGCAACGCCTTCTACGGCACGCCGTCCGACTGGGCCTCGTTCCTGTCGACCGATTGCGATCCGCGCGAGCATCGGCGGCTTTCAGAACAGGGTCTTTGCACCGACAAATAAATCATCGGGCCGGATAGACTTAGGTTGGTTCCAGGACGGGGGGCGGGATATAAGCGTGACGGGTTAACCCGCGCGCCAGCGGGCCGCCCGACGAGGTTCCTTCTCGGGGGCCTCCCGCTCCACGATCCCCGACCTGCATGCCCGCTGACCGCGCCGCCTCCCTCACGGGCAACCTGCTCCTCGATGCGCTTCGGGAACCCGACCGCGCGCTGATCGTGCCCCATCTCGAGCGGGTCTCCTGCGACAAGGGGGCGATCGTGTTCGAGGCCGGCACGGAGGTGGCGCACATCACCTTCCCCTGCGACCAGACCGTCGTGGCGCTCATCATCGGCACCCGGGACGGACGCTGCGCCGAGACGGCCAGCATCGGTCGCGAGGGTGCCGTCGGCGGCATCGTCAGCGCGGGGCGGGTGCCGGCCTCCACCGAGGCGATCGTGCAGATCGGCGGGCCGATGCTGCGCCTGGAGGCCGACCGGCTTCAGGACGCCAAGCGCCGGTCCCCCGAGGTCCGCAACCTGTTCGCACGCTACGGCGACTGCCTCCTGGCCCAGGTGCTGCAGGCCGCCGCCTGCAACGCGCTCCACCCGATCGAGCAGCGCTGCCTGCGCTGGCTCCTGACGCTCCAGGACCGGATCGGGGGCGACACCCTGCCGATCACCCACGAATTGCTGGCCTCGATGCTCGGCGTCCAGCGCACCTACCTGACCCGCATCCTGCGGACGCTCCAGGACCAGGGCCTGATCCGGGTCGGGCGCGGGCGCATCACGGTGCTCGACCGCCGGGCGATGTCGGCCTCGGCCTGCGAGTGCCACGCCCGGGTGCAGCGCCATTTCAAGACGGTGCTCGGCGCGGTCTACAGCGCGGACGGCTTCGACCGGATCGAGCCGCCATCTCCAACCGAGGGCGACCGGGAGCCGGCGCTGGCCCTGCACGGCGGCGCCCGGCGCTGAGGCGATCCGGACGTTCGAAGGGCTCGGGCGCGGCCCGCGAACCTTCTGAGGGACCCCTGTCAACTGGCCGCCCGGCGCTCCAGGATCTCGATCAGCGCCCCGTCCGGACCTTCCACGAAGGCGATCCGCAGACCCGGGCCGCGCTCGGTGATGCCCATCCGCACGGGAACGCCGCGGGCCGCGAGATCGGCCATGGCGGCGTCGATGTCGGCGACGCGCAGACCGATATGCTCGATGCCGAGGCAGGGCGTCTGCGTGGCGGGGGCGGTCTCGACCGGTGCCTGCTCGATGAAGACGGTCAGGCCGCCGAGGTCGAGCACCATGCGCTGCACGGGATCGACGCCGACGCGCTTCACCTCCGTGGCCCCAAAAGTCTCCACGTAGAAGGCTGCCGCCTTCACGGCGTTGCGGCTGCGCAGATGGACGTGGTCGCAGGCATACTGCATCGGATTTCCTCCCGCGGCCCGGTGCCGACGAGCCGGTGATGGCGTCACGCGTCGAGGTTAGGCGGTCGCGCGCTCTGGCGCGAGATCCACCGCTTGACGCAGCGCCCGAACCCGCAGACTTTCGCGGCTACGACCGTTGCAGGGATGCAACAGCCTTCCCACATCCGGGTGGATACCCCACCGCACAGCTTCAAGAGACCGATGCGCAATCCCTACGACGTGCTGGGCGTGGCCAAGGGAGCGAGCGAAGCCGACATCAAGAAGGCTTATCGCAAGCTCGCCAAGGACTTCCACCCCGACCGCAACAAGAACGACGTGAAGGCCAAGGACCGGTTCGCCGAGGCGAACTCGGCCTACGAGATCCTGGGCGATTCCGAGAAGCGCAAGCAGTTCGACCGCGGCGAGATCGACGCCGACGGCAAGCCGCGCGCCAGCGGCTTCGAGGGGTTCTCGGGCGGCTTCGGCGGCGGCCGGTCGAGCGGCTTCGATTTCGAGAACATGGCCCGCAGCCGGCAAGGCGGCGGTGGCATGGGCGGCGGCGGGATGGGCGAGGACATCTTCTCGCACATCTTCGGCGAGGCGTTCCGCGCGGGCGGCGCCGGACCCGGCCAGCGCCAGGCGGCCAAGGGCGAAGATGTCGCGGCCGAGCTGTCCGTCAGCCTGGAGCAGGTCGCCAGCGAGGAGAAGCTGCGCCTCGCCCTGCCCACGGGCCGGGAGGTCGACGTGGTGATCCCCCGGGGCGTCGAGGACGGCCAGACCATCCGGCTCCGCGGCCTCGGCCAAAGCGCCGGCCCCCGCGGCGAGCCCGGCGACGCCCTGCTGACCATCCGGGTCCGGCCGCATCCCCGCTTCACCGTCGAGGGGGCCGACCTGAAGGCCAGCGTCGAGGTGCCGCTGGAGGACGCCGTGCTCGGCGGCACGATCCGGGTGCCGACGCTCACCGGCGCGGTCGAGATGAAGATGCCGCCGATGACGAGTTCGGGCCGCACGTTCCGGCTGCGCGGCAAGGGCCTGCCCAAGAAGGACGGTACCCGCGGCGACCTGCTCGCCACCACGGCGATCACCCTGCCGGAGAGCGAGGATCCGGCGCTCATCGAGTTCGCCCGGAACCGACGCGCCAAGGTGGCGTAGAAGGCTGCGTAACAGGCGCCCCGCACCCGGTCGCCCGGCGGCGGGGTGCGCACTTCCGTCGCCGGGCCGGCTCCGTTAAGGAGACCCCCGGTGCCGCAAGGGGCCGAGAGGTTTCCAGGATCGATCATGGCGGAACACGGGCAGGGCATTCTGGCGGGCAAGCGGGGCCTCGTGCTCGGTGTCGCCAACAACCGCTCGATCGCCTGGGGCATCGCCCGCAGCGCCCGCGCGCACGGGGCCGAACTCGCGTTCACCTACCAGGGCGACGCCTTGCGCAAGCGGGTCGAGCCCCTGGCCAAGGAACTCGACGCCCACGTCATCGGGCATTGTGACGTGACCGAGGCGGCGACCATCGACGCCGTGTTCGCCGAGGCCGCCCGGGTCTTCCCCGAAGGCATCGACTTCGTGATCCACTGCATCGCCTTCTCGGACAAGGACGAATTGACCGGCCGCTACCTCGAGACGTCCGAGGAGAACTTCACCAAGTCGCTCCTGGTCTCGTGCTACTCGTTCACCGCGGTGGCCCAGCGCGCCGAGAAGATCATGCGCCCGGGCGGCTCCCTGGTGACGCTGACCTATTACGGCGCCGAGAAGTGGATGCCGCACTACAACGTCATGGGCGTGGCCAAGGCGGCGCTCGAAGCGTCGGTGCGCTACCTCGCGGCCGATCTCGGGCCGAAGAATATCCGCGTCAACGCGATCTCGGCCGGCCCGATCAAGACCCTGGCGGCCTCGGGGATCGGCGACTTCCGCTACATCCTGAAGTGGAACGAGTACAACGCGCCCCTGCGCCGGACCGTGACCATCGGCGAAGTCGGCGAGACCGCCGCCTACCTGATCTCCGACATGGCCGCGGGCATGACCGGCGAGATCCTGCACGTGGATGCGGGCTACCACGTCGTCGGCATGAAGAACCCCGACGCGCCGGACCTGACCCTCGACAAGGATTAATCTTCGTCGTCCGCGTCGGCGAATTCACCTGAAAGGGTGAGCCCGTCGATCCAGGTCTCGCCGTCGCGCTTGACGACCACCCGCGGCCTGGCGCCCCCATGGATCGCGATCCCGTCCGCCAGCCGCTCGGAATGCGTGACCAGCCAGATCTGGGTGCGCTCGGCGGCCCGGGCGATCATCCGGGCGAGCGGTTCCATCAGATCCGGATGCAGGCTCGCTTCCGGCTCGTTCAGGGCGATGAAGGGCGGCAGCCGGTAGGCCAGCAGCGCTCCGGTGAGGGCGAGGTAGCGCAACGTCCCGTCCGACAGCTCCGAGGCCGCGAAGGTGCGGCCCGGGAAGTCAGGGACGGTGACGCCGAAGCTCGCCTCGCGCCCCGGATCCGGCACCACGAGCCGGGCGCCCGGGAAGGCGCCATCCAGCGCCGCATCGAGATCGCCCGTGTCCTGCCGGATATGGGCCAGGGTGGCGAACACGGCGGCGAGGTCGGACCCGTCCGAGGCGAGGGTCGGCGTCGTCACTGCCAGGCACGGGCGGCGGAGCGGCGACTCGGCATCGGTCCGAAAATCGTGATGGAAGCGCCAAGCCGTCATGGCGAGCCGAACCAGGGCGATCTCCGGGTGACGCGTGGCGTCCAGGAAGGTGCCGAGCGCGGTTTCGGTGGGCAGCAGATCCAGGCCCAGCGGCCGTTTGCGCCCCTCCTCGTCGCGGGCGAAACCGGTCCGGCCATCGCGGTCGAGGAGGACCGCCGTGCGGGCGCCTGTCCGGACGGTCAACCGCTCGGCCTTCACCTGCGGTTCCTTGCGGAAGGCGGCGCCGTAGGTGGTGCCGCCGGCCTGCTGCACGAGCCCGACCTCGACCGCGTAGGTGAACACCTGTCCGGTCCCGTCATCGTACAGGGTGGCGGACAGGCGGATCCGTGCCGCCTCGCCGTGCCGCCGACGCCCCGCCCAGAGCGCCGAATCCATCCCGCCCTCCACGGCGAGCGCGCGGGTGAGCGTCCCCCGGGCGGCGTCCTGAAGCAGTTCGAGGCCGCGATACAGGTTGGTCTTGCCGGTGCCGTTGCCGCCCACGAACACCGACAGGTCGTCCACCGGGAAGCCGATCCGCCGGAGCGAGCGGTAGCCAGAGACCGCGACCTCCCGAACCACCAGCATGCGGCACCCCTTGGATCAGTTCGGGACCTTCAGGTCGGCGATTCCCTTCGCGGCCTTGGGGAATCGCGGGTCCATCGCCTCCAGCGTATCTGCGATCGTGCGGGCAATCACGTAGTTGCGGAACCACTTGTGGTTGGCAGGCACCACCAGCCACGGCGCGTGCGGCGTCGAGCATTGCGAGAGCGCGTCGGCGAAGGCCTGCTGGTAGGAGTCCCAGGCTTTCCGCTCGATGAGGTCGGCGGGGTCGAACTTCCAGTGCTTCTCCGGATCGGCGATCCGGGCTTCGAGGCGCTTCTTCTGCTCGTCCTTGGAGATGTGCAGGAAGAATTTGATCACCACCGTGCCGGATTCGGTGAGCAGCCGCTCGAAATCGTTGATCAGCCGGTAGCGGCCCTGCCAGACCGAGTCGGGGACCAGCTCCTTCACCCGCACCACGAGGACGTCCTCGTAATGGCTGCGGTTGAACACGCCGATCATGCCCCGCCCCGGCGTCCGGGCGTGGTAACGCCACAGGAAATCGTGATCGAGTTCGTCGCTCGACGGCACCTTGAACGACGACACCGCGCAACCCTGCGGGTTGACGCCCTTGAGCACCGACTGGATCGTCCCGTCCTTGCCGCCGGTATCGATCGCCTGGAACACCAGCAGCAGGCTGCGGGCGCGCTCGGCATAGAGACGCTCCTGCAAGGCGCTGATGCGCTCGCGCTCCCGGCTCAGCGCCTCCTTGGCCCAGACCTTGTCGAGGCCGCCGTCGGCGTCGGAATCGATCGCCGTCAGGTCGACCCGCATTCCGGGTTCGACCGCCACGATCCCCGGGGCGACCCGGATCGGGGCCGGCCGGTGGCCGCCCAGGGCCGCCGGGACCGTCCCGGCGATCACGTCGGCCGCACCGGCCCAGACGGCGGTCGAGGGCACCCGCGACCGGGCGGCTTGGTGCCGATCGGAGGCGTCTGTCACGCCCCCGTCCTGCGACTGGCCGGGAAGATGCTTGCCGTGCTTCTTAGACATGGGCAGGACCGTGTTGAGGGGCTTTGCCGACGAACGCCCAGAACGGTTGGCACGCGCGGCCGTTTCGGGCGCCTGCGCAGCGACAGGATTTCGAGACGGTTGGCTACGATCTATTTCATCCGCCACGGCCAGACCGCCTGGAACGCCGAGGGCCGCCTGCAGGGCAGTCGCGACATCGATCTCAACCCGCACGGGGAGGCGCAGGCCGTCGCCGTGGCCGCGCGGCTGACCGCGGTGGCGGGGGCGGGCGTGGCGGAGGCGGAGTTCCTGGCGAGCCCGCTCAAGCGCACTCGGCGGACCATGGAGATCCTGCGCACCACGCTGGGCCTGCCGGCGGAGGCGTATCGCACCGATCCCCGGCTGAGGGAGATCGGCTTCGGGAACTGGGAGGGCTCGACCTGGTCCGAGATCCGCCGCCGCGACCCGGGCGGCGCCTCGGCCCGCGACCGCGAGCGCTGGAACCACCGTCCGCCCGGCCAGGGCGGCGAGAGCTACGCCGCCCTGGTGGAGCGGGTCGGCCCGGTCCTGTCCGGGCTCGAGCGGGATGCCGTGATCGTCGCCCACGGCGGCGTCGCCCGGGCGGCCCTGGTGGCGCTGGGCCATCTCGACATGTACGCGGCGCCGCGCCTCGGCATCCGCCAGGGCGAGGTGCTGGTCCTGGAGCCGTCGGGCTGGCGCTGGGCTTAATCCGTCCTTCACCCAGGGTTCAAAGCCGCCTCGATAACGGCATGATCGGCTGGCTATAGGGCGGTCGCCACGGTATGCGCCGATCTGTTCGGTCGGCCAGCGGAGCAGCGGATGAGCGACGTCGCCGAGAAGACCCGGTCCGGACCGGCTGCCGGGGCGCACGAGCGTCCGGCGGGCGGGGCGGCCGTGCTGCGCGGCGCGCACCGCCCCGACCTGATCCGCGACGAGGTGCTGGCTGAGATCTTTCTGAATTCCGCGCAGGCCCGGCCGGAGCATCCCTGCCTGGTCGATGGCGCCCGCGTGATCGCGGGCGGCGTCCATCCGAGCCTGACCTATGCCGAGGTCGCCGCCCGCGCCGGCCGGATCGCCGCCGGCCTCGCCCATCGCGGCATCGGCCCCGGCGACGTGGTCGGCCTGTGGATGGCCCGGGGCCCGGACCTGCTGGTCACCCAGATCGGCATCACCCTGTCGGGCGCCGCCTGGCTGCCCTTCGACGCCGAGGCGCCGGCCGACCGGGTCGGGGTGTGCCTGACCGATTCCGCCGCCAAGGCGCTGCTGGTCTCACCCGCCCTCGCTCCGACGGCACCTGACGCGGCGCCCGCCCTGACCCCGGCGGATCTCGACGCGGCGACGCCCGCGGATGCCCCGGTGCCGGATCCCCGCGCCGCCGGCCTGACGCCGGAGCATCCCGCCTACCTGATCTACACCTCGGGCTCGACCGGCGTGCCCAAGGGCATCGTCATCAGCCACGCCAACATCTGCCACTTCCTCCGGTCGGGAAACGCGCTCTACGGCATGCGTGCCGACGACATCGTGTTCCAGGGCGCCTCGGTCGCCTTCGACCTGTCGATGGAGGAGATCTGGGTCCCGTATCTCGTGGGCGCGACGCTGTTCGTGGCAAGCCCGGCCATGATGGGCGACGTCGAGTCCCTGCCCGGTATTCTCGAAGCCGAGCGGATCACGGTGCTCGATACCGTGCCGACCCTGCTGGCGATGATCTCCGGCGACCTGCCGACTGTGCGCCTCGTCCTGCTCGGCGGCGAAGCGCTGCCTGAGCCGCTGGTCGGCCGCTGGGCGACCGGTGCGCGCCAGCTCTTCAACACGTACGGGCCGACCGAGGCGACCGTGGTCGCCACCGCGGCCGAGATGCGGCCCGGCGAGCCGGTGACCATCGGCGGCCCGATCCCGAACTATTCCGTGTATGTCGCGGGCGAGGATCTGAGCCTGCTCGGCCGTGACCAGCAGGGCGAATTGCTGATCGGCGGGCCCGGCGTGGCGCGCGGTTATCTCGCGCGGCCCGAACTGACCGCGGAAAAGTTCATCGCCAACCCGTTCGCCTCCGACGGGACCGACCCGATCCTCTACCGCTCGGGCGATGCGGTCTCGCTGGATGCCGGCGGGCGGATCCTGTTCCACGGCCGCATCGACGACCAGGTGAAGATTCGCGGCTTCCGGGTCGAGCTCGGCGAGATCGAGTCGCGGATCCGCAGCGTGCCCGACATCAACCAGGCCGCCGTGGTGCTGCGCCAGGACGACGGCGTGGACCGGCTCGTGGCCTTCCTGATCCCCGAGCGCGGCCGGACGGTGGACACCGCTACCTTACGCCGGACGCTGGCCGGCCAGATGCCGCCCTACATGGTGCCCGGCCATTTCGAGCTGGCCGAGACCTTGCCGCGGCTGACCTCCGGCAAGGTCGATCGCAAGGCCCTGAAGGTCGCCCCGCTCACGGTCGTGTCGGCCGACGGCGAGCAGGAGACCCCGGCCAACGAGACCGAGGCGGCTCTGGTCGCCGCGGCCAAGCAGGTGTTCGGCAACCAGCCGATCCCGCTGGAGGGCGACTTCTTCGCCGACCTCGGCGGCCATTCCCTGTTGGCCGCCCGCTTCGTGTCCGCAGTGCGCGAGGCTCCGGCGCTCGCCGGCATCACCCTGCCGGACGTCTATGCCCTGCGCACCATGCGGGCGATGGCCGACGCGCTGATCGCGCGCACCGGCGGCATGGGCGCGGCGGCTGCGATCCGCGACCTGAGCTTCGAACCGCCGCCGCTGCTGCGCCGGGCCCTGTGCGGCCTCGGCCAGCTGATCGCGCTGCCCTTCGTGATCGCGCTGGCCACCGCGCAGTGGCTCGGCATGTTCGTGACCTACCTGCTGCTCACCGGCGGCGGCCTCAGCTTCTTCGCCGAACTCGGCGTGCTGCTGCTCGTCTACATCGCGATCAACGGCGTGACCGCGGTGGTCGCGGTGGCGGGCAAGTGGCTGATCCTCGGCAGGACCAAGCCGGGCCGATACCCGCTCTGGGGCGCTTACTACTACCGCTGGTGGCTGACCCAGCGCCTCGCCCCCCTCGTCCACGTGAAGTGGCTCCAGGGATCGCCGGCGATCTCGGTCTACCTCCGGCTGATGGGCGCCAAGGTCGGCCATGACGCGCTGGTCTCCGATATCGAGATCGGCGCCCCGGACCTGCTGACCATCGGCGACGGCGCCTCGCTGGGCGGCCGTCTCGTCATCGCCAATGCCGAGATCGTCGGCAACGAGCTGGTGATCGGCACGGTCGAGATCGGCGCCGACGCGGCGGTCGGCACCTCCTGCGTGCTCAGCCACGACACGGTGATCGGCGCGCAGGCCGAGATCGCCGACCTGACCACGATCCCGACCGGCACCCGGGTCGGGCCGGCGGAGATCTGGGACGGCTCGCCCGGCCGCAAGGTCGGGATGGCGAACCCGGCCGACCTGCCGGCCGCCGCCGAGGCCTCGTGGGCCCGCCGCGCCGCCTTCGCGGCGGCCTATATCGTTCTGCTCGGCGCGATCCCGGCGGTCGGCCTGCTGCCGATCTTCCCGGCGTTCTTCATCTTCGACCAGATCTCGGATTCGCTCTCCGACATCACCGATGTCGACTACCACTGGTACCTGCCGATCCTCACCTGGCCGACCGCCATGCTGATGACCGCCGGCACGGTGCTGCTGATCGCCGGCATCCGCTGGATCGTGCTGCCGCGGACCCGCTCGGGCACCTACTCGGTCCACTCCCTGTTCTACCTGCGCAAGTGGTCGCTGGCGCTCGCCGTCGAGGTGACGCTCGAGACGCTCTCGTCCCTGTTCGCTACGGTCTACATGCGGGCGTGGTACCGGCTGATGGGCGCCAACATGGGCCACGGCGCCGAGATCTCGACCAACCTCGCCGGCCGCTACGACCTCGCCGAGGTCGGCGCGAAGAACTTCATCGCCGACGAGGTCGTGTACGGCGAGGAGGAGGTCCGGCGGGGCTGGATGCATCTCGAGGCCGCCCGCACCGGGGCCCGGGTCTTCGTCGGCAACGACGCCGTGGTCCCGCCCGGCGCAATCATCCCGGACGACGTGCTGATCGGCATCAAGTCGAAGCCGCCGGCCAACGACGCGATGAGCCCCGGCGAGACCTGGTTCGGCTCGCCGCCGATCCGGCTGCCGGCCCGCCAGAAGGTCGATCTGGGCTCGACCGCGCAGACCTACGAGCCCGGGATGTGGCCGAAGATCCGCCGCGGCGTGTTCGAGGCCTTCGCGACCTCGTTCTCGCCGATGCTCTACATCACCCTGGCGATCACCGTGATCGACTGGTATTTCTACCCGGCGATCCTGGAGAAGGATTGGACCGGCCTGGCCGTCAGCTTCGTCACCGCCAGCGTCTGCATCGCGCTGATCCAGTCCGCCGCGGTCATCGCGATGAAGTGGCTGCTGATGGGCGTCTACAAGCCCGGCATGCAGCCGATGTGGTCCTGGTGGGCGATGCGCACCGAGGCGATCGCGGTGGCCTACTGGGGGTTGGCCGGCAAGGTGCTCCTCGAGCACCTCCAGGGCACACCGTTCCTGCCCTGGGCCCTGCGGTTGTTCGGCGTGAAGATCGGGAAGGGCGTGTGCATGCTCACCACCGACATCACCGAGTTCGACTGCGTGTCGATCGGCGACTACGCCACGATCAACCGCGTCTCGGCGCTGCAGACCCATCTGTACGAGGACCGGATCATGAAGATCGGCCGCGTGGTGGTCGGGCGCGGCGTCTCGGTCGGCGCCTTCGCGACGGTCCTGTACGACACCAAGGTCGGCGACTACGCGCGGCTGCGCCCGCTCACCATCGTGATGAAGGGCGAGTCGATCCCCGCCAACACGGAGTGGGAAGGCGCCCCGGCGGTGCCGGTGATCCACGCCGCGCCGGATGAGCATCGGGCGGCCGGCTAGGTCGCCGCGTCCCTCCGGGGCGCCTGAAGCGAGCCCCGAGCCGCAGGAGAAAGCGGCGGTGCTCACCGCCGCCGATATCCACCTTGCCGAATCGTAAACAACCGCGCGGTATTTTCGTCGCGCTGCTGCGAATTAAGCCGGCTCAAGCCTCGCGAGCCGGTCAATACCAGACGGCTTATGCTATCGTCCGTATCGGAGACTGATAGAAAGCCGTGCATCTCGATCCAGCCACCCTGCTGATCGTCAGTTCCGTGATGACCTTGCTGGTCGGCACGCTGTTCGTTCTGTCGTGGCGGCAGGCGCCGGGTTCGCGCGCCCTGGCGCTGTGGGGCGCGGCGCATATCCTCGGCGCGGTCGGCTCCGGCGGCCTCGCCCTGCGCGGCCAGATCCCCGACCTCGTGTCCATCGCGGTGTCCAATGCCGTGGTGCTGGCGGCCTACGGGCTGATCTGGAGCGGTGTCCGCTCGTTCGAGGGGCGACCGGTCCGGATCGGCCTGGCGCTCGTGGGTGCGGCGATCTGGTGCGTGCTCTGCCTGGTGCCGGCCTTCTACGGATCGATCGAGGCCCGGATCGTGTACGCGTCCGCGGTGGCGGCGCTCTATACGGGCGACGCGGCCGTGGAGTTCTGGCGGGGGCGCCAGGAGCGTCTCGCGTCGCGCGTGGCGGCCGAGACCACGCTGGGCTTGCACGCCGCCTTCTACCTGCTGCGGATCCCGTCGACCCTGCTGGCGCCGCCGCCGCCCCGGTTGAACCCGCTGACCTCGCCATGGGTCGCGATCCTGTGCTTCGTCACGCTGCTGTTCTCGATCGCCCTGGCCTTCACCTGCATGGCTCTTGTGAAGGAACGGGCCGAGCGCGAGCAGCGCATCGCCGCCGCGACGGATTCGCTCACCGGCATATCCAATCGCCGGGCCTTCACGGGAGCCGCGGAGGCGGCGCTCGCCGTGCGCCGGGATGCTGCGCTGCTGCTGTTCGACCTCGACCGATTCAAGGCGGTCAACGATGTTCACGGCCACGCGGTCGGCGACGCGGTGCTGGTGGGGTTCTGCGCCATGGCCGCATCCCTGCTGCCCCGGGAAGCGATGCTCGGCCGGCTCGGCGGGGAGGAGTTCGCCTGCCTGCTGCCCGACGTCTCGCCTGCCGAGGCCCTGGCCCGCGCGGAGGAGGTGCGCCGCACCTTCGCGGGGCTGTCGGTGCCGGAATTGCCGGACCTGCGGGTCAGCGTCAGCATCGGGATCGCACAGGCCCGGGACGGGATCAGTTTCGAGGCCCTGATGCATCGGGCCGATGCCGCCCTCTACGTCGCCAAGCACGGCGGTCGCGACCGAGTCGTGGTGGCCGAACGGGTGCAGGCGGCCTGAAAACAAGCCCGGTCGGAAAACGGCCGCGGATGCGTTATCGCGGGCCGGACTGGAGACCGGCCATGGACGACCCCACCCGCATCGACCGCCTGGAGATGCGCCTCACCGAGCAGGATTCGACGATCGAGGATCTGAACCGCACCGTCACGGAGCAGTGGCGGGTGATCGACCGGCTCGTCCGCCAGGTCGACGCGTTGCGCGATCAGGTCGAGGAGGCGGCTGCCCGGTCCGCACCGCGCGGGCCCGAGCCGCCGCCGCCGCATTACTGATGCGCGTCGGCGCGCCGCCCGCAGCGGCGCGCCGGGCCGGCGTCAGAAGTTGGCCTGGGTGACGAACTTGGTCACCAGGTAGGCGTCGAGCGCCTCCGAGCCGCCCTCGCTGCCGTAGCCGGATTCCTTGACGCCGCCGAAGGGCGTCTCCGGCAGGGCGATGCCGTGGTGGTTGATCGAGATCATCCCGCTCTCCACCCCGTGCGAGACCTTGGCGGCCCGCTCGGCCGAGCGGGTATAGGCGTAGGCCGCAAGCCCGTAGGGCAGGCGGTTGGCCTCGGTGAGCGCCTCCTCGTCCTCCGAGAAGCGGTTGATCATCGCGACCGGGCCGAACGGCTCCTCGTTCATCATCCGGGCGGTCAGCGGCACCTCGGTGAAGACCGTCGGCTCGAAGAAGTTGCCGCGGTTGCCGATGCGCTTGCCGCCGGCCCGCAGCGACGCCCCGGCCGATTCGGCGTCGGCGGTGAGCGCCTCGATGGCCTCCAGGCGCCGCCCGTGGATCAGCGGGCCCATCTTGGTGTCCGGATCCAGGCCGTCGCCGACCTTCGCGCCCTTTGCGTAGCTGGTGAAGCCCTCGACGAACCGGTCGAACACCGAATCGTGCACCAGGAAGCGGGTGGGCGACACGCAGACCTGGCCGGCGTTGCGGAACTTCGACGGGGCCAGGACCGACACGGCCTTCTCCACGTCGGCATCGCCGAACACGATCACCGGAGCGTGGCCGCCGAGTTCCATGGTGGCGCGCTTCATGTGCTCGCCGGCCAGCGCCGCGAGCTTCTTGCCCACCACCGTCGAGCCGGTGAACGAGATCTTGCGGATCACCGGGTGGGGGATCAGGTAGGCCGAGATCGTCGCCGGGTCGCCGTAGACCAGCGACAGGGCGTCACCCGGGATGCCGGCGTCCAGGAAGGCGCGGACCAGCGCCGCGCAGCTCGCCGGCGTGTCCTCGGGACCCTTCAGGATCACCGTACAGCCTGTGCAGAGCGCCGCCGAGATCTTGCGGACCGCCTGGTTGATCGGGAAGTTCCAGGGCGTGAAGCAGGCGACCGGGCCGACCGGCTCGCGCACCACCGCCTGCAGCACGCCGTCGGCGCGGGCCGGGATGACGCGGCCGTAGGCGCGCTTACCCTCCTCGGCGAACCAGTCGATCACGTCGGCGGCCGCCAGGGTCTCGACCCGCGCCTCGGCCAGTGGCTTGCCCTGCTCCAGGGTCATGATGCGGGCGATCTCGTCGGCGCGGCTGCGCAGCAGGTCGGCGGCCTTGCGCATCAGCTTGCCGCGCTCGAACGGCGACACCTTCCGCCAGGCCGGGAAGGCCCGTGCGGCAGCCGCGAGCGCTTCGTCCAGATCCGCCGTAGTTGCGACCGCGCATTGGCCGATCGTCTCGCCCGTGGCCGGATTCAGGACGCCCAGGGTCTCTCGGTCGGCGCCCGTGCGCCAGCGTCCGGCAATGTGAAGCTCGGTATCCGGATACATCGTCAATTCCCGCTCGGCCGCAGGATCGGCCGTGGCCGACATGTGGCAACGTGAAGCGGATCGACAATCCCGTTCCGAGCATGGCTGACGCCGCACCAGGACGGTGACGGCCGGCGCCCGGTCAGGCGGCCCGGGAGCGGGTGGTCTCGGGCACGGTCACGGTGGTCGCGGTGCCGTGGCGAGCCCGGAGCGTGCCGCCCTTCGGGACGACCTGCCAGCCCTCGCGGCAGCCGTCGATCGGCTCGGAGACGACGACGATCCCGCCCGGTCCGTCGCGATAATACAGGCTCGGGGGCCGGCCGTCGCAGGCCCAGCGATAGGCGGTGAGGGTCTCGCCATCCGTCAGCAGGGCGGTGAAGCGCAACGGCTCGGAGACGTTGGCCTCCTTCATCAGGGCGCGGATCGTCTCCAGGGTACGGGCCATCGCGCCGACCGGGTCCTGCTCGAGGCCGTTGGCCAGGGCCAGCAGGAAGATCGCCTCGGAATCCGTGCTGCCGCGCCGGTGATCGTAGAAGGCGTCCGGGATCAGGGCCTCCAGCCGACGTTTGATACGGTGGTAGCCGCCGATCTGGCCGTTGTGCATGAACAGATGCCGCCCGTAGACGAACGGGTGGCAATTCGCCCGGGCGGTGGCGGTGCCGGTCGAGGCGCGCACGTGGGCGAAGAAGGTTCGCGCCCGGACCTGGCCGCACAGGTTGGTGAGGTTCTCGTCCGACCAGGCCGGGGAGATGTCGCGATAGACGCCGGGCTCGGGACGCTCGCCGTACCAGCCGATGCCGAAACCATCGCCGTTGGTCTCGGTTTTCCCTTCGTCGGCGTGCAGGGACTGGTGCACCAGCGAATGCGTCGGCGCGCAGACCAGGTCCGAGAGAAAGACCGGCTCACCGCTATAGGCGAGGAAACGGCACATGTCGGACGTCGATCCTTCCCTGGTCCGTACGATCCAGGCGATGTCCCCCGGAATGGGGCAAACGCCTCAAGCGTGAGATTAACAGTCGGTCCACACGGGTGAACAGTTTCTTAACCGGGACCCAGCTGCGCCATTTTCAAGCGTTCGGGCCAAAATTGGTGCGGCCTGATCGCGGAGCGGGCATGGGCCGCCCGACAACCCTGACACTTGTGAGCCGGCTCTTGGCAGGCCAGCATGGCCAAATCGGGGAATCACCGGTCCATCAATGAGGCCGGGACCCGAAAAGGGGTTCACACGACCGAACCGCAGGAGACTGATATGGATCGCGCACAGCCCGAGTGTTCCGCCCCCGTGGCGCTTGTGGTGGAGGACGACGCGGCCGTGCGCCACCTCGCGACCGCGGTCCTGGAGGAAAGCGATCTGGGCGTGATCGCCTGCGAGAGCGCCGAAGCTGCGCTCTCGGTCCTGGAGCGATCCGACGTCACCGTGGCCCTGCTGTTCGCCGACATTCGCCTGCCCGGTGCCATGGACGGCGTGTCGCTCGCCCAGGCGGTCGAGCGGCGCTGGCCGGATGTGCGCGTGGTCGTCACCTCCGGAGCGAGCCGCGACGCGCGCCTGCCCGATCAGACGGTCTACATGCAGAAGCCCTGGCGGGCGCTCGACGTGCTGGTCCAGGCCGAGCACGCCACGATGGCCGCCAAGGCGGCTTGAGTCGGGGGCACGTGCTCCTTCCTCCGCGAAGCTCAGATGTTCACGCCCCGCCGCCGGATGAGAACCAACGGCGGCCCCGAGCGCGTCTCCCTCCCCCGCAGAGGGGTGAGGGAGCACCGCGGTGTCTCCCGTGGATTCTGCCGACATCAATGCGTCGACGCACGCGAAGAGACTAGAGCCGTTCCCGGTCGCGCTGCGACCGGGAACGGCTCTAAGTCCTTGATGCAACGCGCTCGCTTACGTCGAACCGGTATCCACTTCGGCGGCGAGCGCTCGAAGAGCCCATGCCTCCGGCAAGGATCCTGTGCGTTGCACCGAACGATAGAGTCGTAATCCTCGACGGCGCATTGCGTCACCGCCCCCCGGCCGACGCCGATCCCAGCCAAACCAAACGCAAAAAGCCCGGCCGCTCGCGCGGTCCGGGCTTCTGCCGTTCAGGATAGAGCGTCTTAGACGACGGGCGCCGGGGTCACCGCGACCTGGCCGGAGGCGTTGCCGCCCTGCTGCGACGGGGCCGCGCTCGGCGACGGGAAGCCGGGGCGACGGCTGCCGGCCGGGAAACGGGGCTTCGGCTTCGGAGCGGCGATCAGGCCCTCGCGGATCGCGGTCTTGCGAGCCTGCTTGCGGGCGCGGCGGACGGCTTCCGCCTTCTCGCGCGCCTTGCGCACGGACGGCTTCTCATACGCCTTGCGCTGCTTCATCTCGCGGAAGATGCCCTCACGCTGCATCTTCTTCTTGAGGACGCGGAGCGCCTGATCGACGTTGTTATCGCGAACGAGTACCTGCAACGGACTTGATCCTCTGGACCTGGATTTGGGGCTTGCGCAGCCCGCCGCCGATCTGGAAACCGGCAACGTCCCTCGCCCGGTAGCACCCGGGAGGGACGGGAACGTCGGTTTCCGAATCGGCGTGGAGCCCACGCCTTGGCGCGCCTTCTACACCAAGCGCGAACCAGTTCCAACATCTTCCCGGCAGCGATCTTCGCAGCGGGCCTCTCGAAATCCGGCGTGGCGGGCCGGATACCGGTTCGACGCGCGGCAGCCCTGCTTGGGCTCGATTTGGGGCGAAGCCGGATTGCAAGGCGATCGGACGCGGATCTACGCTGTGCGGATGCAACACGACGACCCGCAGCAATTCGCCAGCGACAACTACTCCGGCATCTGCCCGGAGGCCTGGGCCGCCATGGAGGCGGCCAATCGCGGCCACGCGCCGGCCTATGGCGAGGATGCCTGGACCGCCCGGGCCGCGGACGCGTTCCGCCGCCTGTTCGAGACCGAGTGCGAGGTGTTCTTCGCCTTCAACGGCACGGCGGCGAACGCCCTCGCGCTGGCGGCCCTGTGCCAATCCTATCACAGCGTCATCTGCGCCGACTCGGCCCATGTCGAGACCGACGAGTGCGGCGCGCCGGAATTCTTCTCCAACGGCTCCAAGCTGCTCACGGTCCGCACCGAGGGCGGCAAGCTCACCCCGGAGGCGATCCGCGGGCTCGCCACCAACCGCAGCGACATCCACTTCCCGCGGCCGCGGGTGGTCACGATCACCCAGCCGACCGAGACCGGGCAGGTCTACACCCTGGCCGAACTGCGGTCGCTGTCCGCCACATGCCGGGAACTCGGGCTCGCGCTGCACATGGACGGCTCGCGCTTCGCCAACGCCTGCGCCAGCCTCGGCTGCAGCCCCGCCGACATGACCTGGCGCGCCGGGATCGACGTGTTGTGCTTCGGCGGCACCAAGAACGGCATGCATGCCGGCGAGGCGGTGGTGTTCTTCGATCCGAAGCTCGCGGAGGATTTCGGCTTCCGGTGCAAGCAGGCTGGCCAGCTCGCCTCGAAGATGCGCTTCCTGTCCGCCCCCTGGGTCGGCATGCTGGAGAGCGGCGCCTGGCTGCGGAACGCCGCCCACGGCAATGCCTGCGCCCGGCGCTTTGCCGGGGCCGTCGCCGGCCTGCCGGGGATCCGCGCGCTGTTCCCCGTGGAGGCCAACGCCGTCTTCCTGGCGATGCCGGCCGCGACCATGGAGCGGCTGCGGGCGCGGGGCTGGCGGTTCTACACCTTCATCGGCGGCGGGGCGCGGTTCATGTTCGCCTGGGACGCCGAGGCCGCGCGCGTGGACGCCCTGGTTGCAGACTTGCACGCGCTGGCGGCCGAGGCGGCCTAAGGCGGGTTTCCAAAGGGCTCAGCCCTTTGGCGGGTTGTCAGGGCGGAGCCCTGATGGAGACGAAGGGCTCCGCCCTTCACCCGCAAAAGGTCGAACGACCTTTTGAAACCGGGACCTGGATCAGCCCGAGGCCGGCTTCCCTGCGTCTTTGCCAATACCGGGGCTTGCCGCTACACGATGCCGAGACCCTCGCCCGAGGCGGCACCGCCGGGCGACGCCCTCCCGTTGTGCCGACCCAGAGCGTTCGCTCCATGCTGATGCAGACCAAGACCGAAGCGAGGCCGGCCGACCCGGTTGCGCGGCGGCGCACCTTCGCGATCATCTCGCACCCGGATGCGGGCAAGACCACGCTGACCGAGAAGCTGCTGCTGTTCGGCGGCGCGATCCAGCTCGCCGGCGAGGTCAAGGCCAAGCGCAATCGGGTCTCGACCCGGTCCGACTGGATGGGGATCGAGAAGGAGCGCGGCATCTCGGTGGTCACCTCGGTGATGACCTTCGAGTACGGCGACTGCGTCTTCAACCTGCTCGACACGCCGGGCCACGAGGACTTCTCGGAGGACACCTACCGGACGCTGACCGCGGTCGATTCGGCCGTGATGGTGATCGACGCGGCCAAAGGCATCGAGGCGCGCACCCGCAAGCTGTTCGAGGTCTGCCGCCTGCGCGACATCCCGATCGTCACCTTCGTGAACAAGCTCGACCGCGAGGCCCGCGACACGTTCGAGCTGCTGGACGAGATCGAGAAGACGCTGGCGCTCGACGTCGCCCCGGTGACTTGGCCGATCGGCACCGGCCGCAACTTCTCCGGGACCTACGAACTCGGCGCCAACCGCGTCCGCCGGCTCGACGCCGCCGAGGATGCCGGCATGGTGGCGGTGTCCGGCCCGCAGGACCCGCTGTTCGATACGCTGCTCACCGAGAACGGCGCGGCCGATGCGTGGCGCGAGGAGGTCGAGCTGGCCGAGGGCGGGCTCAAGCCGTTCGACCTCGACGCGTTCCGCGAGGGCCACCTGACGCCGGTGTTCTTCGGCTCGGCGCTGCGCAACTTCGGCGTGCGCGACCTCATCGACGGTCTCGCCAAGGTGGCACCGCCACCCCGCGGCCAGGATGCCGACAAGCGCCTGGTCGAGCCGACCGAGCCGCGCATGACCGGCTTCGTGTTCAAGATCCAGGCGAACATGGACCCGAACCACCGGGACCGGATCGCCTTCATGCGGGTCTGCTCGGGCAAGCTCAGCCGGGGCATGAAGGCCCGGCTGGTCCGAACCGGAAAGCCGATCTCGCTCTCGGCGCCGCAATTCTTCTTCGCTCAGGACCGCGCCATCGCGGACGAGGCTTTTGCGGGCGACGTGGTCGGGATCCCGAACCACGGCACCCTGCGGATCGGCGACACGCTCACCGAAGGCGAGGACCTGCTGTTCCGCGGCGTCCCGAGCTTCGCACCCGAGATCCTGCGCCGGATCAAGCTGACCGACGCCATGAAGGCCAAGAAGCTGCGCGAGGCGCTGCAGCAGATGGGCGAGGAGGGGGTCGTCCAGGTGTTCGTGCCGCAGGACGGCAGCCAGGCGATCGTCGGCGTGGTCGGCGCGCTCCAGCTCGACGTGCTGAAGGAGCGCCTCCAGGCCGAGTACGGCCTCCCGGTCGATTACGAGACCTCGCGCTTCTCGGTATGCCGCTGGATCGAGTCGGATTCCGAGATCGAGCTGGACAAGTTCGTGGACAGCCACGGCTCGGCCATGGCCAAGGACCTCGACGGCGCCCCGGTCTTCATGGCGACCACGGCGTTCTCGCTCCGCTACGAGGAGGAGCGCTACCCGGCGGTGCGCTTCACCGACGTGAAGGACTACCAGAAGCGGACGGCGTAGTTTTTTTTGGGGGGAGTGGGGG
>NZ_VRVG01000410.1:0-253 GCF_008040085.1 Methylobacterium sp. WL7
GCCGCTCTTCGGTCGTGGCGCGGGTGCTCGCCGAGCAGGTGGATCGCATCCTGCCGGGCCTGCTGCGGGTATTCGACGGCTCCGAAAAGGTGGTCAGCTACAGCCCGACGCGGCCCGGCGACGAGGCTGCCGGCATCCCGCCCCAGGAGCCAGGCCTCGAACTGGCCGGCAGCCGCGCCTATCAGGAGATGATCGGTGGCCAGCCCGGCATGCCCGCGCAGGAGGTCACCCTCTACGAGATCGAGATACGCCG
>NZ_VRVG01000411.1:0-253 GCF_008040085.1 Methylobacterium sp. WL7
GCAGATCGGCGAACGTGCCGCCGAGCGTCTTCACAATCGCGCCGTCGGCGGTGATGAAGTCGGTGTCGGCCGTCAGTGCGAACGCCGTACCGTAGGCGTGAGACGACAGATCCGCCCCGGGCGTCACAGTCTGCTGAGTAGATGCGGACGTAGTCGACCAGCATTTCCATGCAGCCGCTTGCCGGGACATCGACGGGCCAGCCGCCACCCACCGACAAGTCGATCATCGCGAAGAAGGCGCCGAGGTTCGGGT
>NZ_VRVG01000412.1:0-253 GCF_008040085.1 Methylobacterium sp. WL7
AACCCCGACGAGGTGCGTGAGCGCCGGTTCGGCGGCATCGTTCGTGTCTCGCAGCAGGGCGCAATCAACCCGATCATCTCGCCCAACGTCTCGGACATCGCTTTCAACGGCATCGCCCCGGTCGACATGATCGCCCGCAACATGGCGCGGATGGGCCTGCGCCCACTGTTCCGGAAGATGCTGAAGCTGGTGGTTGCCAATCAGGACCGCGCCCGCACGATCCGCCTGCGCGACGAGTGGGTGGAGTTTGACC
>NZ_VRVG01000413.1:0-253 GCF_008040085.1 Methylobacterium sp. WL7
ACCGCCCGGCCGACCGCGGCGCCGCTCGCCTCGGCGTCCTTGGCGGACTGGCGCGCGATGGTCTCGGTCTGGCTGGCGTTCTCGGCGTTCTGCTTCACGTTGGCGGCCATCTCCTCCATGGACGCCGCCACGTCCTGCTTCAGGTCGCCCTCGGCGACGCGGCTCGCGGCGGCGACGGCCCGCTGCAGGCCCCGGGAGATCGACAGCGACAGCCAGATCGCCATGGCGAGCCCGACCGCCACCGCGCCGAGGA
>NZ_VRVG01000414.1:0-252 GCF_008040085.1 Methylobacterium sp. WL7
GTGCGCGCTCCGCCGCTCCACCGGCTTTCCTCTGGATGCACTGACCTTCATCGTCAGCCACTTCCTGCCACACCTGAACCGGGATGCGGTCTACCGCATCCTCAAGGCCGAGGGCCTGAACCGGCTGAACCGCCCCGGGTTTCCCGGAAGCTCCAACTCCTGAGAGGATGGAGCCATGACGAAGCGAACCCCACCGTATTCTCCTGAGGTCCGTGCCCGCGCGGTGCGGATGGTGCTGGACCATCAAGGCGA
>NZ_VRVG01000415.1:0-252 GCF_008040085.1 Methylobacterium sp. WL7
GTACTGCGCCAGCGTCTCGAAGCCGATCCCGCATTGGCCAACCCAACCTACAGACCGCCCAGTTCTACTATCATCAAACGCGCCCTCTGCGTCGTTGCAGATGCCAAGGAGGTCTCGCATCCAGACATCTAGCACTACTTTGGTAGATTGAGGGAACGCTGGAGGTTTTTGCGGATTCGCCTGCCACGGCCATGAGCGTGGGTGCTCGCGATGTCAGGTGCTGGTGGATGGCGTGAGGATCTGGACCGGTGG
>NZ_VRVG01000416.1:0-252 GCF_008040085.1 Methylobacterium sp. WL7
CCGGCATCTTGAAGAACTGCTCGGGGTTCCGCATGCCGGACGCCTCGACCATTTTCTGCAGCGTGCCGACGATCTCCGGAACGCCGCAAACCGGGTTGGTCAGGCCAAACTGCTTGATCACCAGATCGCGCTCACGCGAGCCGGTGCCGAGACCGAGGTTGATGTCGACGTCCATCCCGGCATCCCAGGACCGGGGGTCAAACTCCACCCACTCGTCGCGCAGGCGGATCGTGCGGGCGCGGTCCTGATTGG
>NZ_VRVG01000417.1:0-250 GCF_008040085.1 Methylobacterium sp. WL7
AGCGATCTTCCGATAGGATGCCCCTTCGGCTCGCAGGCGGTGCGCTTCGGCCCACCAGAGCGGGTCGGGCGCAACCGGCTCCTCTGGCACGTCCAGCAGGCGATCTCGCGTCGCCGCCGTCATCACGCAACCGCTTGCGGATCTCATAGACCATCACGTTGAGGAGCTTGTCGGCGCAATCGGGAGCCTCACGGTCCCCGTAAAGCGCTGACAGGATCCGGCCGCGGGTGGCGACGTGAGGGCTTGCGGC
>NZ_VRVG01000418.1:0-250 GCF_008040085.1 Methylobacterium sp. WL7
TCGCCCGGCACGTTCCAGCGCGAGACCAGGGTCGCCAGGTCCGGCCGGTTCTCGAGGAAGAATCGCATCCGCTTCTGGAGCGACGGCAACTTCTCCAGGTCGCGCGCGCTGATCGTGGTGACGGCGATGAGCAAAAAGTGTTCGAAGAACTTCTCGGCCATGTCCTCGTAGGTCGGATCCCGGAGCGCCAACTCGATGGCGATGCGCATCAGGTTGAGCGCGTAGGCCGCCATCCAGGCGGTCGCGTCCG
>NZ_VRVG01000419.1:0-249 GCF_008040085.1 Methylobacterium sp. WL7
GTGCGCGCTCCGCCGCTCCACCGGCTTTCCTCTGGATGCACTGACCTTCATCGTCAGCCACTTCCTGCCACACCTGAACCGGGATGCGGTCTACCGCATCCTCAAGGCCGAGGGCCTGAACCGGCTGCCGCCCGCCGAGCAGGCCCGCAAGCCACACGGCAGCTTCAAGGACTACGAGGTCGGCTTCATCCACGTCGATGTGAAGCACCTGCCCAAGCTGCAGGATCGCGACCGCGTCTCGCGCAAGCG
>NZ_VRVG01000041.1:0-39068 GCF_008040085.1 Methylobacterium sp. WL7
CCTTCGGGGGCCACCCTCCCCCGCAGAGGGGGGAGGGAGACACGTCTGCTCCGCTAGACCACACGAGAGGAGGGACGCGTTCCGCTTCATGCGACTCCTCATACACCGCCCCGCCCCGCGGGTCAGCGCCCCGCCTGGGGTTCGGCCGCAGCCTTCCAGGCCGGGTCCTCGCGCAGGGTCGCGGTCTCGTGCGTCTCCTGCCAACCCTCGACGCCCTCGGGGAACCAGCGCACGCCGGTATAGCCCTTGCGGACCAGACGCTTGGCCGCGTTCCAGCTACCCCAGCACTCCACATGGCAGAACACCACGACGGGTTTAGCCGTGTCGCCGCCGGTCAGCTCCGCGACCCGGGCGTAGAACAGGGCCTCCCGCTCGGGGGCGATCGGCTCGGCCCCGGCCAGCGGCATCCAGACCGAGCCGGGGATCGAGGGATGCACCGGCAGCCAGAGGCGGCCTTCGGGGAAGTTCGACGGCTTGCGGTCCGGGGCGGCGACGTCGATCAGCACCGGCTTGTCCGGCCCCGCCATGAGGGCGGCGAGCGCGTCGGCATCGACCACCGCGGCGCCCTTCAGGGTCTGTGGGGTGTAGCCCTTGGGCGGGCCGGCATAGAGCCCCTCCGGCTCGGGCACGTTGACGGGGGAATCGGCCGGTGCGGCGGCGAGGCAGCCGACGGCGGCGAACGCCGCCGCCAGCCGACCGATCAGGGATGCGCGCCGCATGGTCAGTTCGTCGGGCTCGGCGGGGTGAAGCTGTGCTGCCAGCTACCGCCGGCATTGTCGCTCGCCGCGACCTGGAGCGGCTTGCCGTCAGGCTTGAACGCGAAGTTGATCACCGGGTTCGAGGCGATCGAGATGTCGCCCGTCATCGTGAAGACCTTGCGGTCGCCGGCCGAGACGGTGAGCTTGTCGATGTAGCGGGCCGGCGTGTAGTCGCGGGTGACCTGGTTCATTTGCATGCCGGAGAAGTTCGGGTGGCGGATCATCAGCGTCGCCTCCACGGGCTTGCCGGCCTTCGTCTCGGCGAACTTCATCCGCATGTCGCCCATGCCCTTCATGGCCTCCTCGTCGCTCATGCCCATCGGGGCCGAGCAGCCGCCGGACGCCTTCACGAACTGCTTGGCCTCGTAGAGCTTGCCGTCCTGGGTCTCCACCACGGCGTGCATGTCGGTATAGTTGTTGACCCGCACCCGGAGCTTCAACTCCGCCGGGTCGGCGGCCGGCCCGAACTCGAACCGGGCCGCGTAGGGCGCCGGGTTGTCGTCGATGATCAGCGACACGGCCTTGATCTGCCCGTCCTGCGGCATGGTCAGGGTGATGGGGACCAGGGCGGCGTCGAGCGCGCGCGCCGGCGCATCGATCTTCACCAGGCTGTCTGTGGTCTCGATGGCGCGGTCGCCGAAGATCGACTTGGCGATCTCCTGCCAGCGCGCGGTCCGCTCCTGCTCGGTGTCCGAGGCGCCGGCGGCCCGGACGGGCCCCGACAGGGCGGTGGTTGCAAGGATGAGGGCGAGCGCTGCCGCGTGGGCGGTCTTGAGCGTCATGGCGTTTCTCCCGGTTGGTCTCAATATGGAGGTTCGAGCGACTATTCCCACTCGAGTTCCTGATAGGCCACGGTGACGTTGCGGCCGTGATAGGTGTCGAACAGGGCCCACTTGTCCCGCTGGTCCCGGGCGACGCTGGCCACCGCCTTCTCGATCGAAACATCCTTGGCGATCGCCGCCCGGGTGCCGTCGCGCAGGGCGGTCAGGTAGCCGCTCAAGTCGTCGAGTGCCGGGGCGAGATCGACCGAGACCGGCCCATGGCCCGGCACCGCCCGGGTCGCCCCCATGGCCTTCAGCCGCTCGATTTCCTTGAGCCAGCCCCGCAGGCTGCCGTCCAGCGACGGGATCCGGTTCACGAACAGCAAGTCGGCGGGGAACAGCAGGCCGCTGGCGGAATCGCGCATCGACAGGTCGCAGCTGGTATGGGCCGGCCCGTGCGCCGTGAAGGTCAGGCGCCGGTCGCCGAGGTTGATCTCCGCCGTGTCGGCCACGCTGAGGGTCGGGTAGACCACCGGCCCGGTGCGCGCCTCGCCGAGCATCTCGATCAGGCGCTGACGGTAGAATTCGCCCCGTGCGCCCAGCGCTTCGGCGAGCTTGGCGTGGCCGATGAACACTGGTTTGTCCTGCACGAAGGCACCCGCCCCGAACACGTGGTCCGGATGGACATGGGTCAGCACCACGTGGGTGATCGGCTTGGGCGTGCGCTTGGCGATCTCGGCCCGCAGCCACTGGCCGTCCACCAGGCTGCCGCCGGTCTCGGTCACGAGCACGCCATCGCGGCCGACGAGGAAACCGATATTGGCGATCGCGTCGGCGTTGTCCGGCGAAGCGTCCGCCGTGAGGCCCTGGCGCATGAAGATGCCGGGGCCGACCTCTTCCATCGCGAAGCCCTCGGCGGCGCGCCCGAGACTCGGCAGGCAGCATAGGCAGAGGCCGGCGAACAGGGCGTGACGTCGCGACAGGGTGCAGCCCGCACCGGCGGATTCGCCTGGATGGACGGCGGACGCCGTCATGCCGGAACCTCCCTGGTCTTGTTGCCTACCATTAAGTAGGTAGATCTTTCGGTGGTCAAGTGGCATGTTGGGGGGCGGGCCCCGGACGGTCACACGTTCACGCGAGCCGCAGAAACGATGTCTGACCGATGCGAGACACACGGACCGAGCTGCTGAACCAAGCCGAGATTCTGGTCCGGGGGCGCGGCTATGCCGGCTTCAGCTACGCCGATCTCGCCGAGGCGGTGGGCATCCGCAAGGCGAGCATCCACCACCATTTCCCCACCAAGGTCGATCTCGGCGCCGCCCTGGTGGCGGCTTACGCGGCCCGCTACGACGCCGCGCTCACGACGATCTGCGCCGATGTGCCGGACGGTCCCGGCCGGATCGTGGCCTATGGCCGACTCTATCTCGGCGGCGTCGAGCAGGGGCTCGGCTGCCTGTGCGCGGCTTTGGCCATCGAGGGCGAGGCCTTGCCCGAGCGCCTGCGCGCCGACATCGCGGCGTTCTTCGAAACGCATCTCGCCTGGCTGGAAACGATCCTGCGTGAGGGGCAGGCCGACGGCAGCGTCCAGCCGGGCCAGGAACCGGCTGTGCTCGCCCGCTACGTCATCGCCACGCTGGAGGGGGCACTGCTGATGGAGCGGCTGTTCGCGAGCCCGGCGGCCTTTTCGGGGACTCTGGCCGTGCTGGTGGACGGCCTCAGGCCGCGATGAACCGCGCGAACCCGTCCGCCCGCAGCCGGCAGGCCGGGCAGGTGCCGCAGCCGTAGCCCCAGGCGTGCCGCGCCCCGCGCTCGCCGAGGTAGCAGGTGTGGCTGTCCTCCACGATCAGCTCGACCAGCGGGCGCCCGCCCAGAGCTTCGGCCAGCCCCCAGGTCTGCGCCTTGTCGAGCCACATCAGCGGCGTGTGCAGCACGAACCGGCGCTCCATGCCGAGGTTGAGCGCCACCTGCAGCGCCTTGATCGTGTCGTCCCGGCAATCGGGATAGCCGGAATAATCGGTCTCGCACATGCCGCCGATCACGTGCCGGATGCCGCGCCGATAGGCGAGCGCCGCCGCGAAGGTCAGGAACACGAGGTTGCGGCCGGGCACGAAGGTGTTGGGCAGGCCCGACGCCTCGAACCCGATCTCGGCATCCCGGGTCAGCGCCGTCTCGGAGATTTTTCCCAAAGCATCGAGCGCGACCGTGTGGTCGTCCCCGAGGCGGGAGGTCCAGGCCGGCTGGACGCGGCCCATGCCGGCGCGCAGGACGGCCCGGCGGTCGAGCTCGACCCGGTGTCGCTGGCCGTAATCGAAGCCCAATGTCTCGACAAGGTCGTACCGGTCGAGCGCCCAGGCGAGGCACGTGGCCGAATCCTGGCCGCCGGAGAACAGGACCAGCGCCGATCGGTCGCCGATGATCGCAGCGTCAGTCGCCATCGTACTCCGCCCAGGACATCGGCGTCTCCGCGACCCGCACCCGGGCGAGCCCCGGCAGGTCCGGCCGCAGCCGCTGCCAGATCCAGGCCGCGATGTTCTCGGCGGTCGGGTTTTCCAGCCCCTCGATCTCGTTGAGGCAATGGTGGTCGAGCCGCGCCAGCAGCGGCCCGAAGATGCTCTCGATATCGTAGAAGTCGATCACCCAACCCGTATGCGGATCCACCGGCCCGGAGACGGTCAGCTCGACGCGGTAGGAATGCCCATGCATCCGGTGGCAGCGATGCGTCGCGGGCACGTTCGGTAGCCGGTGGGCCGCCTCGAAGGTGAAGGCTTGGGTGATGTTCATCGTTTTTTTCGTAGCGATCCCGCCCGCGCCCCACATCCTGAGGTGCCCGGCGATCGGAGATCGACGGGCCTCGAAGGAGCCCTCCAGGGATCGCCGCGAGTCCTGGGGCTCTCCTTCGAGGGCTCCGCTTCGCTGCGCCACCTCAGGATGAGGTGATCTGGTGGGAGGAACGCGGGATCGACGGATCCGTTATCGGGTCCGCCCGATATAGCATCGAATCGTGGTTCGCGCGCCTACCCACCGCTCTTCCCGGAAACCCCAGCCTGCGCGAAGGTCGCCATGCCGGTGTGGCAGGCGAGCGCGCCTTTGAGCAGACCGATTGCCATGGCGCTCCCGGAGCCCTCGCCGAGCCGCATCCCCAGTGCGAGCAGTGGTACCAGGCCAAGCCGTTCCAGCACCTCCGCGTGGACGCCCTCGGCCGAGACGTGGCCGGCCAGGCAATGGTCGAGTGCGGTCGGGTCCACGGCGTGGAGCAAAGCCGCTGCCGCGGTGGCGACGTAGCCATCGATCACCACCGGGATGCGCTGCAGTCGGGCGGCCAGGATCGCGCCGGCCATGGCGGCGATCTCGCGGCCGCCGAGCCGGGCCAGCACCTGGAGCGGGTCGCCGAGATGGCCGGCATGGTGGGCGAGCGCCGCCTCCACGGCTGCAACCTTCCGGGCCAGGCCGTCCTGATCGACGCCGGTGCCGCGCCCGACCCAGTGGGCGGGCTCGCCACCGAACAGGGCGGCGTAGAGGGCGGCCGCCACCGTGGTGTTGCCGATGCCCATCTCGCCGATGCCGAGGCAATCGGTGCCGGCGGCCACCGCCTCCATGCCGAACGCCATGGTCGCCACGGTGGCGCGCTCGTCGAGGGCCGGGCCTTCGGTGATGTCGCCGGTCGGCATGTCGAGGGCAAGGTCGAACACCTTGAAGCCGAGCCCGTAGGCCGCGCAGATCTGGTTGATCGCCGCCCCGCCGGCCGCAAAGTTGTCGAGCATCTGGCGGTTGACCGCATCCGGGAAGGCCGAGACGCCCTTGCGCGTCACCCCGTGGCTGCCGGCGAAGACGCAGACCAGCGGCCGGTCGAGGCTCGGCGGTGCCTTGCCCTGCCAGGCTGCCAGCCAGGACACGAGGCTCTCCATCCGCCCGAGCGAGCCCGCCGGCTTGGTCAGGGTCGCGTCCCGGGCGGCGACTGCCTCCTGCGCGTCCCGGTCGGGGCCCGGCATCGCCTTGAGCAGGTTGCGGATGTCGTCGAACGGGCCCGGATCTGTCTTTGCGGCGTCGGACTTAACGGGGTCGGTCATGGCGGCGATGATTTCCTGTGGGCGCCCGCGAACGGGGAGACGGCGGCGTATCGGGGCGCCTATAGTGATCCTGTGCCGCCCGACCGTTCGCGATCGGCTCGCCCCGCCGGGGGCGGTGGGGGAGAGACCGCGATGGACAGGCAGACCGGCGGGGAGGCCGACTGGCCCGGGCGCGGCGCCCTCTACGACCTCGCCGGGTGCCTGCGGTTCTACTCCCGCCTGCCCGTGCCGCAACTGCCCGGCGAGCCCGATCCGCACCGGGTCCCGGATTTCACCGCCCTGCCCCGGATGCTGCCCCTCGCCGGCCTGATCCTCGCTCTTCCCGCCGCCCTGACGCTGACGGTGGGTTGGTGGATCGGGCTGGGGCCGTTCCTGGCCGCGACCCTGGCGGTGGCCGTCATGGTGCTGGCCACCGGGGCGCTCCACGAGGATGGCCTGGCCGACGTCGTCGACGGCTTCGGGGGCGGCGCCACGCTCGAACGGCGCCTGGAGATCATGCGCGACAGCCGGATTGGCGCCTATGGCGGGGCGGCCCTGGTCCTGGCGCTGGCGCTGCGCATCGGCGCGCTGGCGACGCTCCTCGACCGCACCGGCTACGCGGCCGCGACCGCGCTGATCCTGGTCGCGGCCCTGTCGCGTCTCGCCGCCCTCGCCCCGATGGTGCTGCTGCCGCCGGCCCGGCCGGGCGGCCTCTCCGCCGCGGTCGGCCGCCCGGACCGGGCGAGCCTTTGGGTCGCCCTCGGTAGCGGCCTCGCCATCGCGCTGGGGAGCGTTCTCCTCGGCCTGCCGGTGGCCGGCGTCGCGCTGATGATCCTGTTCGCCGGCCTCGGGGCGCTCGCTCTCACCCGGCTCGCCCGGAACAAGATCGGCGGTCAGACCGGCGACGTGATCGGCGCCTGCCAGCAGCTGGCCGAGATCGCCGCGCTGCTGGCCCTGGTGGCGTCGCTGGCGGATTGATGCGGCATTCAAGGCCTTGATCGAGCCACGATCCCTCGGCCAAGGATCGGCGATGCAGCCCGCGCCCAAACCCTCGTCCCCCTGCACCAAGGTCTGCGTGCTCGACGCCGGCAGCGGACTGTGCCGCGGTTGCGGGCGCACCCGCGACGAGATCGCCACATGGGGCGGGATGCCGGAGACGCGGCGGCGCGCCATCATGGCCGGGCTCGGTGCGCGGCTGCGTGCGGCCGGTTTCACCCCCGTCGAGGAGCCGCTGCCGTCATGATCTATCTCGGGCTCGCCGCGATCGCGCTGGTCATGGGCGTGCTGGTCCTCAGCGACGGCAGCGACAGCATCGGCGGCGTGATCGAGCCCGACCACCTTGCCGGGCTCGCCTCGACCGGGGGCATCCTGATCCTGGTGGTCGCCGGCTACTGGCGGCAGATCACGACCTCGCTCGGCCCTAGCCTTCGGGCGCTGCTGGCCTGGGCGCTGATCGGGCTCGCCCTGGTCATCGGCTACAGCTACCGCGACCGGATCCAGGGCGTCGGTGCCCGGGTGCTCGGCGAACTCCGGCCGGGCTCGGCCGTCTCCAACCCCGGCGGCGGCGTCACGATCACCCGGCGGGCGGACGGCGACTTCCGGGTCGACGCCGAGGTCAACGGCCGCATGCAGCCGTTCCTGTTCGACACCGGCGCGAGCAGCGTGGTGCTGACCGCCGAGAACGCGGCCGCACTGGGCCTCACCCCGGCGGCGGCCGACTTCACCGCCCGGGTGTCCACGGCCAACGGCATCGCGTATGCGGCGCCGATCCAGCTGGATTCGCTGCGCATCGGCACCATCACCGAGCGCCGGGTGAACGCCATGGTGGCGCGGCCGGGCTCGCTGGCCGGCAACCTGCTGGGCCAGACCTTCCTGACGCGCCTGTCGGCCTACGAGGTCCGAGGCGACCGGCTGATCCTGAGCCCGCCCTGAGGCGGCGCACGCCTCAGGCCGCCTGCGCCTCCGGCGCTTCACGCGAGACCATGGCCACCGCGTCCCGCAGGGTCTGGAGTCCGGCGTCGGGCCGCATCCCGTGGGTCGAGAGGTGGCGCCGGAAAGCCCGGGCGCCGGGCCTTCCGTTGAACAGGCCGAGCATGTGGCGAGTCACGGCATGCAGGCGCTCGCCCCGGGCCAGGATTTCGGCCAGGTAGGGCTCGAACGCCGCCACGGCCGCGAAGGCGTCGGGGACCGGTGCGTCCACGCCGAACAGCTCCGGATCGACGCCGAGCAGCAGCGCCGGCTCGGTATAGGCGGCGCGGCCGACCATCGCGCCGTCCACCTCGGCGAGGCGCGCGCGCACTGTATCCAGGTCGTGCAGGCCGCCGTTGACCGCCACCGGCAGGGCGCCGAGCCGCTGCTTCAGCCGGGCGGCGCGGCCGTAATCGAGGGGCGGCACGTCGCGGTTCTCCTTGGGCGACAGGCCCTTGAGCCAGGCCTTGCGAGCGTGGACGATCAGCCCGTCCACCCCTGCGGCCACGACCGCGTCGGCGAGTGCATCCAGGGCCGCCTCGGGATCCTGGTCGTCGACGCCGATCCGGCACTTGACCGTCACGGGAACCAACACCGCCGCCTTCAGGGCCGCCACGCAGTCGCCGACCAGGGTCGGCTCGCGCATCAGGCAGGCGCCGAAGCGGCCGTCCTGCACCCGGCCGGACGGGCAGCCGACATTGAGGTTGATCTCGGCGTAGCCGAAATCGGCCGCGATCCGCGCCGCCTGCGCCAGTTCGGCCGGATCCGACCCGCCCAGCTGGACCGCGACCGGATGCTCCTGCTTCGAGAACCCGAGCAGCCGATCGCGCGGGCCGTGCAGCACCGCGCCCGTGGTGACCATCTCGGTGTAGAGCCGCGCCCGCGCCGACAGGGTGCGGTGGAAGGCCCGGCAATGCCGATCCGTCCAGTCCATCATGGGGGCGACGGAGAACCGCCATCCCGGAAGTGCGCCGCAAGTCTCAGCCGCCGTCACGTGTGCGAGATCCGTGTTGACCCGTATCCTGCCGGCGCACCGCGCCTCGGGACGCGGTCGGTGTCTTCCGGTGGATCGAGGAGAAGGCCCCGCTGATACCACGGGCGGGCGAGCCTCGAAAAGCGCTCGGGTATGGGACACCGCCCGGGTGGGGCGCCTGGCGGTGTCCCCGGATACAGAGAGCAGGAACGATCCGGCTTAGAACACCGGCATCGCTCCGGCGACGGTGATGAGCGCGCCCGACGTGTAGCTGCTCTCCTCGGAGGCCAGCATCACGTACGCGGAGGCGAGCTCGGCCGGCTGGCCCGGGCGGCCGAACGGCACTTGGCTGCCGAAGGATTTCACCGAATCCTGGCTCATTCCGGACGGGATGAACGGCGTCCAGATCGGGCCCGGCAGCACGCCGTTCACCCGGATGCCCTTCTCGGCCAGGAGTTGGGACAGGCTCAGCACCATGTTGCTCAGCGCGCCCTTGGTGGCGCTGTAGGCCATGAGCGACGGCATCGGATGCTTGGAATTCACCGAGGAGGTGAAGATCACCGACGCGCCGGGCTTCAGGTGCGCCAGCGCCGCCTTGGTCACGTAGAACGGGCCGAACACGTTCGTGCGGAAATGGTCCTCGAAGATGGTGTCCTCGATGGCGTCCAGGCCCTCGTTCGGCTGCTGGAACGCGCCGTTGTTCACCAGCACGTCGAGGCGTCCGAAGGTCTCGGCGGTGCGGGCTACGATCGCGCGGCCGTAGGCGGGATCCTTGAGATCGCCCGGCAGCAGCAGGGCGCGCCGGCCAGCCTTCTCGATCCAGCCGCTCACCGCCTCGGCATCCGCCTGCTCCTCGGGCAGGTACGAGATGGCGACGTCGGCCCCCTCGCGGGCATAGGCGATCGCCACCGCACGGCCGATGCCGCTGTCGCCGCCGGTGATCAGCGCGACTTGGCCGGTGAGCTTGCCGGAGCCCTTGTAGCTGTCCTCGCCGTGATCGGGCTCGGGCGCCATGCGGCCGGTCTTGCCCGGAAAGCTCTGCGGCTGTGCCTCGAACGGCGGACGGGGATACTTGTGCAGCGGATCTGTGGTCATGCGGGGTCTCGCGTTGGGATACGGGTCCAACGATGGCTCGACCGGGGTGTTCCTGTGCCGCGCCGACGCGCCGATGGAGCAGAGACGCGGCGACATCGAGCAGCAACAGGCGGTCCCCACTCTCCGGCGCGAGGGAGAGGGCGCCATGATCGTGTTGGAATCGGAGGATCGCGTCGCACGCAGGATCGATCGCGCCCTGCTCGGTGCCGCGATGCTGTCGCTCACCCTCGGCTTGGCTGCTGGCCTGTGGGGCGTGCTCCAGTGAGCCCCGCACCGGGCGCCGCCCCGATCCGCAGCGGATGCCGGCGCATCGTCCTGAAAGGCGGCCACAGGCGTTCGGCAAAGAGGCGATGCGCATCAGAAGGCCAGCGCATCGTGCCGGCTCCGGTCCCCGGCACGATGCGTTAGGCCCGCTCGCGATGCGCCGGCCCGGTCTCGATCGCACCGCCGTCGTTCTGATCTGCGCGGGCCTCGTGCTGCTCGCGATGGCGCAGCTGCTGGTTGGTTTCCCGTGACGGGCCGCGGGGGCCTCCAGCGTGAAAGGGGGCGGGACCGATGCTGAACCGCGCCCTCGTGGCCGCGACCCTCCTCGCGGTGGCCGCGTTCCTGGTCTACCTGGCGGGCCTCGCCCGCGAGGCCCTGTCGCCGAACCAGACCTACGCGGCCAGCATCGGCCTGACCCTCGACCAATGCGTGACGGCCCAGGACGGCCTCTCGGACGCGGAGGCGCGCGCCTATTGCCGACGGCCGGTGCCGAAGCGGCCGTGAGGCGCGGATGCGAACGCGGTTCGGGCTCGTCGGGCCGGCGTCTCCGCCTTGGGGATGCGCGGGCTTTTTGATTCGCATCATCCCGGAAGCCGGCGGCCGGCTTCCGGGATGATGCTCTAGCTGCCGAACTTGTAGTTCAGGCCGAAGCGGCCGAGCACGCCCTCGTTCCGGAAGCGCGCGGCGTAGGCGCCGACGCCTGGCCCCACCGCCACGAGCGGGACGGTGCGGCGGCCGAGATCGTAGTACAGCGCCTCGCCTCTGAGGGTCACGGCGTTGGTGTGGAAGATGTTGAACGCGGAATCGGTGGGTAGGGCGAACTCGATGCCGCCGCCGACGGCGTAGCCGGTCTCGACGCGCGAGCTGCTGCCGTAGAAGCTCGGACGGCCGGACGCCGTCTGGAACACGCCGCGGTAGGTCTCGCCCGCGTAGGCGAAGCCGCCGGTGCCGTAGACGAGGGTGCGGTCGAAGGCGTAGCCGACACGTCCGCGCAGGGTCCCGAGCGCGTTGCCCATCTGCCGGAAGGTGCTGATCCCGCCGAGCCGCCCGGTGCTGCTCCGGGTGCGGTTCTGGTCCGTGTAGGCGAGGTCGGCCTCGGCGCCGACGACGAAGCCGGAGCCGGGTGTCAGCTGGACATTGTAGCCGAGCTGACCGCCGCCAACGAAGCCGTCCCGCGGCAGCGAGCGCGTGCCCGGACGATCGCCGGTCACGACCCCGTTGTTGAACGGGAGCACGCCCACGGTCGTCACGGCATCCTTGGTGCTGGTGATGTAGCCGGCGTTGATGCCGAAATACGGGCCCGCCCAGGTGAAGGCCGGCAGGGCCGGCGGCGGGGGCGTATATGCACGGCGGGGAAGATCCGCGGCCGAGGCGACCGTGGTCAAAGCAACGAGCGCGGACACGGGGGCAAAAGTCTTGTAGAACATGAGTCGTCCAAGCAAAAATTATCGAATTTTGATATCAAAGCTTGGGGTTCGGAGCTGTTACACGCCTACAACACTTAGAGACTAACGTATTACGCGAATAAAAAACGATCTAACGCTATCTTTATTTTAAATAAATCAAAATATAATCATCGTCGGGTGAGACGAATTTATTTTATGCAATAAATCGGTTCGCGAAAGCGCGATATCGAAGGGTGCCGGACCGATCGGCGGTGCCGCTTGAGGCCCGTCACAGGGTCTGTTTAACCCCGCTCATCGTGAGGCCCGCTTCTGCGCCGCCGCGGCTCCGAACGCTGCGAACAATGCCCGGTTGATCGGGTTCGTCGCGGCGTCGTGCTCCGGGTGCCACTGTACGCCCAGGGCGAAGCCCGGCGCGTCGTGGATGCGGATCGCCTCGATGGTGTCGTCCTCGGCGATGCCCTCGATCACGATGCGGGCGCCCGGCTTCAGGATGCCCTGGCCGTGCAGGGAGTTCACCCGGATCGTCTCGCACCCGAGCAGCCGCGCGAAGGCGCCGCCCGGGGTCAGGCGGACCGCGTGGCGGTCGGCGAACACCACTTCGAGGTCCGGGTGGATCTCGCCGTTCTCGAGCCGTGGCATCCGGTGGTTGAGGCGACCGGGCAGATTGCGGATCTCCGGGTGCAGGCTGCCGCCGAAGGCGACGTTCATCTCCTGAAACCCGCGGCAGATGCCGAACAACGGTACGCCCCGCGCCACGCAGGCCTCGATCAGTGGCAGCGCCGTGGCGTCGCGGGCCTCGTCGTAGGGCTCGTGGGCCGGGTCCGCGGCGGTGCTGAACCGGGTCGGATGGACGTTGGCGCGGCCGCCGGTGAGCAGGATGCCGTCCACCGTGTCGAGGAGGTCGCCGAGATCGGTGATTCCGGGGCAGCCGGCGAACATCAGCGGCAGGGCCCCGGCCACGTCGGCCACCGCCCGGAGGTTGTTCTGGCCGACGATCTGGGCCGTGAACCGGTTGTCGAGCAGGCGCGCGTTTCCGATGACGCCGATCACGGGTCTCGCCATCGTCCCGGCCACTCCTTGTCCCGGCTTCGCCGCAGGCCCCGCACCTTGCGGTTGGCATTACGACCCACGCAAACCCGACGCCAGTCCCGTCAGAGCCCGAGAACACCCGTGGCCCGGGCCTCCTCGCACAGTATCTCGGCGACTCGCTCGGGGGCCTCCTCGTGCGCGAGATGGCCGAGCCCGCGGATCAGCGCGACGCGGGCGTCGGGCAGGCGGTCGCGGACCGAGAAGGCGGTGTCGGGCCGGATCGCCCGGTCGTCGCCGCCGACGATCAGCAGGGTTCGGGTCGTGAGGTCCGGCAGCGCCCGGTGCAGCCCGGCGAGATCCCAGTTCGCCATCATGCCCAGCGCCCCGCGGACGTGCCCGGCCCGGGCGAACAGGCGCCTGTACAGATCGACGCCCTGCGGATCGAGCCGTGAGCCGGTCCCCTCGATCAGCTTCTTGGCCGCCGACCGGTCCGCCGTCCAGGCAAAGATTTTTGGCGTGAACGGGTTGAGGAACAGCAGCCGTGCCATGCCTGGGAACAGCAGGCTCGCCGCCCCGGGCAAGGGTGCGAGGGCACCGTTGAACGCCGCGAGTAGGCGCGGTGCGATCGATCCATCCAGGCACATCCGCGCCAACACGGCCGCCCCGGCCGAGTGACCCGCCGCCACGATGGGCGGGCGTCCGAGCGCTCCCACGAGCCCCGCTACGGCCCGGGCCATGCCCGGCAGCGACAAGTCGGCGTCCGGTAGGGGATCGGTAAAGCCGTGGCCCGGAAGGTCCGGGGCGATGACGTAGAAATTTTGGGCCAGGAGCGACGCAAGGCCGCGCCAGGAATGGGTGGCCGCCCCGGTTCCGTGCAGAAGCAGCAGCACCGGCGCCTCGGGCTGCCCGAACTCTTGCACATGCCAGCGCAGGCCCGCCGCCTCGACGAAGCGGCTCGCGTCCCGGTGCGGCCAATCCCGGCCCTCGACCGCCCAATCGGGCCGATCCGCGTCGCGCGGGCTCAGCACCGGCCGGAATCCCGCAGCGCACCAAGCGCAAGCGTACCGCCCGCGCCTGCGCTATCGTGCCGTGTCGGAAGTATTTCGTAAGATATTGAGAAAGCATGCGGAAACTGCATGCCACCGCTGCCGGAGCCCGGATTGCTGCGACGCAACATCGGGGGCATCAAAGGGGCGAACACAGGCACCGCGCATCTCTCACCGTTGGAACCGGCCATGATCGTCTTCACCTCCTCGACCCATCACTTCGCCGGCTCGACCGACGGCCGCTGGAGCTTCCGCGGCCTGTTCCGCGAGATGCTGAACGCCTGGATGTCCCACAACCAGCGCGTCGCCGATCTCGGGGCCGGCTACCACCTCTGATCGTCGACACGGCCGGCTCTTTCCGGCCCGATATCCCGCTCAGAGCGCGGCCCGCACCGCCGCGCTGAGCAGGCCGGCATCGGCCCGGGGCAGCACGAGATAGCGGGCGTCCATCGCTTCGGCGACCGCGCGGGCGCCTTCGCCTCGGGCCCCGGTATCGATCACCAGGGCCGGCAAGCCGGCGGCCCGGAGCGCCCGGCCCGCCTGCAGGGCTTCGGCCCCGGCCCGGGCGCGGCCGCCCTCCCCCGAGCGCGCGACGTTGGCACGCCCGTCGGTCAGCAGCACGATCACCGGCCGGCTGCCGCTCCGGCGCACGCCGAGCGCCACGTCGAGTGCGGCATCGATCCCGGCGGCCAGCGGCGTTCCGCCACCGCCCGGCAGGCCCGAGAGACCGCGCTTCGCCCGGGTGAGCGAGCGGGTCGGCGGCAGCACCAGCTCCGCACCGCTGCCGCGGAACGCCACCAGGGCGACCCGGTCGCGCCGGACATAGGCCTCGGCCAGCAGCAGCTCGACCGCGCCCTTGGCCTCGGCCAGCCGTTCCAGGGCCGCCGAGCCCGAGGCGTCGACGCAGAACACCGTCGTGGTCTCGGTCCGCTGCCGCAGGATCCGGATCCGCAGGTCATCCCGCCGGACCACGATCGGGCGGGTTTCTCCCTCCGCCCGCCGCAGCGTCTGCCACGGGGCCGCCGCCCGCAGGGTCGCCAGCAGGTCGAGGCGCCCGCGCCGTGGATCGCCCCGTCGGCTGCCGATCGGCCGCCCGGTGCGGGACGCCGCCGGCTGGCCGACCCGCCCGGCCTTCGCAGCCGAGAGCCGCACGCCCCCCGCCAGCAACTGATCCAGGAGGTTCGCCGGGATCGCCGTGCGCACCGCCTCGAGCACGCGGTCGTCGGCCGCCTCGGCCGGGGCGGGATCCGCTGCGTCCTCCGCGGCGGCCTGGTCTTCCGCGGGCGGAGGCGGAGGGGGTGCCTCGGCGTCCTCGGAAGGCGCGTCCTCCGGCATGGGCAGCCGCGTGGCGCGCGGCGCCAGGACCAGGCGAGCCGCCGCCGTGACCTCGGCCATGCCGACCGGATTCCCGGCCACAAGGGCGCGCGCCACCCGGGCCGCCAGGATCGGCCCGCGCAGGGAGGCGACGCCGAACGCCTCCGCCAGCCGGCACAGCACGCCGAGCGGGTCGGCTTCCGGGTCGCCGGGATCGGCCTCCGGATCGACCTGAGCGGCGTCGCAATCCGCGAGCCCGACGCCGCTCAGGTTGATCCGGAAGGCGAGGCGGTCGGCGAGGGCCTCCGCCACGGTCTCGTCGCCATCGCCCTCGTCGAGCAGCACGAGGCCGAAGCGCGCCGGGCGCTCTGACGCGGTGCCGGTGTCGAGGGCGGTCGCGAGGCGCGCCGCGACGCCGGGGGGCAGTCGCTCGGCCATGGGCACGACGATCAGCCCGCCATCGGCCTCAGCGAGCAGGCCGGCCCGCGCCACCGGCCGGCCGGCCGCGAGCGTCGCGGCGAGGTCGAGGCCGCCGAGCAGGCCGTCGTCGCCGATGCCCGGCGGCAGCCGCCGCCAGGGCGTGCCGGGGGGGAGCGCGGCCCGCAGAGCGTCGAGCCAGCGGTCACGCACCGGTCCCGGCCAGGAACGCACAACCGCGCCGCCGAAGCCGTGCGGGTCGGTGGCGAGGAGGCGGGCGGCGAGCAGGGCATCGGGCCAGATTTTTTTTGGCGCTTCGGTATTTCCGGTCGCACGCTTTCCCTGTGAAACGTCGCCGCTGCTCAGCTCGCCACGTTCGCCCGCGAAAGCGGCGGGATTGATCGATTGGCCTCGGCTGGCCGCAACGGACCCCCTCTCCCGTGCGGGAGAGGGTTGGGGTGAGGGACCAGGTTTTTCCGGAGCAGTCGCATCCCTCACCCTGTCCCTCTCCCGCACGGGAGAGGGGACCCCCGCTTCATCTTCAGACGTGCGAGCCGGATGCCTTCCAGAGGTGAGAGGCGCCGGCCCCGTCACGAAAATACCTCCGCCAGCGCCCGCTCGACCCGGGCGGTCGAGCCGGATTCGTCCAGCGGGTTGCGGCGCAGGCGGTGGCGCAGGGCGGCCGGGGCGACCCGGCGGATGTGGTCGTCCGTGACCGACCCGGCGCCGTCGAGGGCCGCCAAGGCCCGGGCTGTGCGCATCAAGGTGAGTTCGCCGCGCAGGCCGTCGGTGCCGAGCGCCAGGCAGAGCTGCGCGGCGCGCTCCAGCGCCGAATCCGGCACCGTCAGGCCCGGAAGGCGCTCCCGGGCCAGCAGGATCTTCTTCCGGATCGCGGCCTCGTCCCGCTCGCGGGCGGCGCAGAACCCCTCGGGGTCGCGCTCGTAGGCGTCGCGCGCGCGCACCACCGCAATCCGGGTGGCGATGTCCCGCGGGGTCGCGACCTCGCAGGCCAGCCCGAACCGGTCGAGGAGCTGCGGGCGCAGCTCCCCCTCCTCCGGGTTGCCGGAACCGACCAGGACGAACTTGGCGGGGTGGCGCAGGCTGAGGCCCTCGCGCTCCACGGTGTTGATCCCGGAGGCCGCCACGTCGAGCAGGAGATCCACCAAGTGGTCCTCCAGCAGGTTCACCTCGTCGATGTAGAGAAAGCCGCGATTGGCCCGGGCCAGCAGCCCCGGCTCGAATGCCTTCACGCCGGCGCCGAGCGCCCGCTCCAGGTCGAGGGTGCCGACCACCCGGTCCTCGGTGGCACCCAGCGGCAGGTCCACCACCGGCACCGCCGTCTTGTGACTCTTGCGCGGGCCCGGCGTGGCCGCGCAGTGCGGGCAGGATTCGGCCGGGCTGTCGGGATCGCACCTGTACGGACAGCCGACCACCGCCCGCATCGGCGGCAGCAGGGCGGCCAGCGCCCGGATCGCCGTGGACTTGCCCGTGCCGCGGTCGCCGAACACCAGCACGCCGCCGATGGAGGGATCCACGGCGGCGATCAGCAGCGCCTGGCGCATCTCGTCCTGCGCGACGATGGCCGAGAAGGGGAAGGTTGGCACGCGGTGACTCGATGCTGCTGGTGGGATCCGATCCACCCCCTCATCCTGAGGTGCCGAAGCGCAGCGGAGGCCTCGAACGAGGCCTCCGGGGAGATCGGGTTGCCGGCTTGAGGGCTCCGTCGACGCCCGCTGGCGCGGGCCCTCAGGATGAGGGAGCGGGTGGGAGAAGGGAACCCCTACTCCGCCGCCTTCTGCCGGAGCCCGATCCGCGCCCAGATCGTGGACAGCGCCCCGACCAGGTTCGCAATATCCGCGTCCGTGTGCAGCGGCGACGGGGTGATCCGCAGGCGTTCGGTGCCGCGGGCGACCGTCGGGTAGTTGATCGGCTGCACGTAGATGCCGAACTCGTCGAGCAGGGTGTCGGAGATCGCCTTGCACAGCACCGGATCGCAGACCATCACCGGCACGATGTGGCTGTCGTTGGGCATCACCGGGATGTCGGCGGCCTCCAGGGCCTGGCGAACCTTGGCGACGCGCTCCTGGTGGCGGGCGCGCTCTGTGCCGCTGGCCTTCAGGTGGCGGATCGAGGCCGCCGCGCCCGCCGCCACCGCGGGGGGCAGCGAGGTCGTGAAGATGAAGCCCGAGGCGAAGCTGCGCACGAAGTCGCAGAGCTTCTCCGAGGCGGTGATGTAGCCGCCATGGACCGCGAACGCCTTGCCGAGCGTCCCTTCGATCACGTCGAGGCGGTGGGCGACGCCGTCGCGCTCCGAGATGCCGCCGCCCCGTGCGCCGTAGAGGCCGACTGCGTGGACCTCGTCCAAATAGGTGAGCGCCCCATGCGCTTCGGCGACGTCGCAGATCTCGTCGATCGGGGCGATGTCGCCGTCCATGGAATAGACCGACTCGAAGGCGACCAGCTTCGCACGGGCCGGGTCGACCATGGCGAGCTTACGGTTCAGATCCTCCGGGTCGTTGTGACGGAAGATGTGGCGCTCGGCCCGGGAGAACCGGATGCCCTCGATCATCGAGGCGTGGTTCTCCGAATCCGAGAAGACCGCGCAACCCGGCAGCCGCGACGCCAGGGTCCCCAGCGCCGCCCAGTTCGACACGTAGCCGGAGGTGAACAGCAGGGCCGCCTCCTTACCGTGGAGGTCGGCCAGTTCCTGCTCCAGGAGCACATGGTAGTGGTTGGTGCCGGAGATGTTGCGGGTGCCGCCGGCCCCGGCACCGCAGCGGTCGATCGCCTCGTGCATCGCCCCGGTGACCGCGGGGTGCTGGCCCATGCCGAGATAGTCGTTCGAGCACCAGACCGTGACCGGGCGCGTGCCCGACGAGTGATGATGCGTCGCGTGCGGGAAGTTGCCGGCGTGGCGCTCGAGATCGGTGAAGACCCGGTAGCGTCCCTCGCGGTGGAGTCCGGCGATCTCGGCTCCGAAGAAGGTCTCGTAGTCCATGTCGCCTCTCCCCGATTGGTTCGCGGGTTGCCCCCGCCTGTGAGGTTGGATTTCGCACGAGACCAGTTCCAAAGTGGTGCGCGCGCGAACTCCCGTTGTGATGGCCGGGTCTACCCGTTGTCCCGCGGCCGTGCCGCGCCGTCGGGCCCGCGGGCCGGCAGGCTCCACCGCCACAATTCGGCCGAGGGCAGCGGCAGCATCAGGAACCAGTGTTCGAGCGTAGCCAGCGCCATCAGGGTCGCCAGCACGGTGAAGCCGACGAGCTCATGCGCCAGCAGGTCCGGGCCGAGCGCCGCCCGCCCGAGCAACCCCGCCGCGATGGTCCCGAGGCTCACCGAGACCGGGAACAGCAGGTTCATCGGCTTGCGCGAGAGGTAACAGGCCAGGTAGCCGAGGTGATCCGGCAGGAACTCGGCGTGCAGGTTGCGCACCCCGAGGAACAGGTTGAGCCGCGCCGACAGGTTCATCACCACCAGGGCGCCGTAGGTCCACAACGCGATGGTGTTGGCCCCGCCCCAGACCAGCGCCAGGATCACCAGGCCGCCGATCACGATGGCGAATTCGTGCCACAGGCTGGTGGCGAGCGCCGCCAGGAACCGGTCGAGACCGCGCAGGCCCGGCGCGCAAGCGACCGGCTTCGGGCCCGACAGGAAGCCCATGTAATAGCTCATCTCCTGCCAGCCCCAGACCACCAGGGCCGCCGTGAAGGCCGTGTAGGCCCCGGCAGCGCTGGTGGTCTGGGCGCTGGTACGGATCGCCACCAGGGCGCCGGCAAGCAGCAGCGTCGCGCCGGCCATGCTCCAGGGATGCGTGCGCCGCGGCGCATGGTCGAGCAGCAGGATCAGCCCGGTGGAGAACCACCAGAGCAGAAGCGCGTAGACCACCGGCGCGGCGTAGGTCCCCATTCTACCAGACCGGCTGGAGACGGATATCGGCCGGCAGGGCGTTCGCCTTGACCGGCAGGAGGTAGAGCTGGACGAAGGTGGCGGCCGCGCGCAGCACTTGGACTCCGTGCTTCAGCTTACCCAGGACGCCGCCCTGGGCCCGGGCTTCCGCGATCGCCCGGGAGCAGGCGAGCAGCGTCTCCAGGCCGGCGTGGAACTTCGGGTTGTCGAGGTCGAGCTCCAGCGGGAAGGTCTGCCGCGAGATCTCGGAGGTGATGCGGAAAACCCTGTAATCGTAGTCGGTCGGATCGACCCCGAGCGCGGCGTGGAAGGCTGGGCGGTGATGGTCACGCACGTACATCGTGGCGAAAACCGCCAGCAGGAAGAACCGGATCCAGTAGCGGTTGATGCCGCTGGTCAGCTTGGGGTTGGCGCGCATCAACAGCGCGAACGCCTCGCCGTGGCGGAACTCGTCGTTGCACCACAGCTCGAACCACTTGAAGATCGGATGGATGCGCCGCTCCGGGTGCTTCTCCAACTCGCGGAAGATCGTGATGTAGCGGGCGTATCCGATCTTCTCGGACAGGTACGTCGCGTAGAAGATGAACTTCGGCCGGAAGAACGTGTATTTTTTCGACTTTGTGAGGAAGCCCAGGTCCACGCCGATGCCGAAATCCTTGAGCGTGTCGTTGATGAAGCCGGCGTGGCGGGCCTCATCGCGGCTCATGAAGCCGAACAGTTCCTTGATGTCCTTGTTCTTGGCGCGCTTTCTCATCTCGGCGTAGAGCACGCAGCCGGAGAACTCGGCGGTGATCGACGAGACCAGAAAGTCCAGAAACTCCTTCCGCAACTCGGGCTCCATCTGCGACAGGTCGCAGTCGAAGTCGGCGTTGCGGGTGAAGTGGCGCTTGTTAGGGTCGTCGCGCAACTCGGCGATGAGAAGATCCCAGTCCCGGCGCACGGGCTCGACATCGGTGCGGTCGAGCTCGACGAAATCGGTGGTGTAGAAGCGCGGGCTCAGGAAGGTCGTCTCCTGGGCGGCCTTGGTCGATTCGTTGACCGGCGTTTTCGGGACCGGCTGGCCGGAGAGCGGCGGGACAGGAGCGTTCACAGCTTCCTCCTCTCGGAAAAACTGACCTCGTAGAGTTCGGTCAGTTCGAGATGGGCGACGAGCTTGGTCCAGGCCCGCTCCAGCGGACCGGCCCGGGTGACGGTGGCGGTGCGGCGGACGGTGAGCCGCTCGCCATAGGGTACGGAGGTCGGCGCGTCGTGGACCTGGACCTCGTCGCCGGGCTCGATCTCGAAGCCGGAATCCAGGGTCACATGCGCGTGCAGGCTCTCGGGCGTCTGCTCGATCTCGACCGTGCAGGGCACAGTGACGGTGCGGCTCCCGAACAGGCCCATCAGCGTGTCCCCGGGCTGGCGGCGGCGAGCAGCCGGGCGAAGGCGCCGGCATTAGTCGGGCCGAACGCCTCGAGAGGCACCCGGCGGCCGGTGGCGTCGTCGGCGAGCGAGAGGCGGCCGTCGTCGTAGCGGGTCAGGCTGAACGGCTGTTCCTGGCCGAGGCCGTCGCGCTGGCGGGCCTGGGCCAAGCCCCGCAGCGTCCCGCGCAGAAAGCCGTCCTCGCCGGGCCGGATCCAGGCGACGATCTGACGGTCGGCGGCGTTGCGCAGGGCGATCGAGCCGTCGACCTGATCCTCAGCGCGGAATTCGAGCCGCTCGACCGGCTTGGCCGGCGGCAGGGCGATCATGCCGATGCCCTCGCTGCGCCCGATCAGGACGGCCAGCATGGAGAAGCCCATCAGCGCGCCCGCACCGATCATCAGCAGGGCCGGTGCCGGTCCTGCTGATCGGCCGACGCTCTCCGCCCGCTCGCCCATCGCGCCTCTCCCTACTCGGCCGCAACGAGGCGGCCGGGATTGTCTTGGACCGCCCGCGGACGCGGGACGATCATGGGCCGCACCGTCTGAGACACCTCGGCATGGGCCTCGATCGCCCGCGCCAGGACCATCGCGACCGCATCCGCATCGGGCACGGATCGCAGCATGGGCTGAGTCCGGCCGAGACGCCAGGGCCGGGCATGCGGCCACAGTTGAAGGTAGGCGATGCGGAGGCCCGGCCGCAACTGGAGCGGCAAGTCTCCGCTCCCGTCCGTGAAGGCACGCAACGCCGCACCCTCGATCTGGGCGAAGGGCACGTTGTGGGTCACCGGCAGGGCGATCCCGGCCTGCAGCACCACCCGGCGGTTGGTGATCGTGTAGACCGTGGTGCGGTGGGTCAGCCATGCGAACAGACGGAGCAGGGCCAATCCGACCGCTCCGACCACCAGCGTCGGCCCCACGGTGGAGAGCGCCGCCGCGGGCGAACCGGCGCTGAGCCCGAAGGCCAGGGCGCAGGCGGCGAACCAGGCGGCGACCAGGCGGGCGTGATAGATCCGGATCAGCGCGCCCCCGGTGGTCGGCGCACCCTGCCACAGGATGCGCTCGCCCGCCGGAAGCGGGCCCGGCAACCCGCGCAGGGTGCCCTCGGGCAGGAAATCGCCGCTCATAGCAGGGGCTCCGCCCGGGCCGGGGTGGCGTAGAGCGTGCCGGCGCCGAAATAGGCCATGATCCGCTCCTCCTCCAGGAAGGTGATGCTGTCGGGATCCCGGGTCGCCGGGATGTCGGCGAACTGATCGGCGAGCAGGGCTTCGGACTTCACCGTCTTGGTGAAGCCGCCGGCCCGGCAGAACGCGGACGGCATCAGCCGGCGTCCGCCCGTGGGCAATTCGACCTCGTAGTAGCGGATCAGCGATTCGCCGCGGTCGATCCAGACGTCGCTGACGACGCCCGCCACCCCGTTATCGGTGCCGAACACGGTCATGCCGATCGGGTTCGGGCCGTCCTCGTGGACGACGAAGGCGGTGGCGACCCGCAAGGGCACAATCCGCTTCTCGTCGTCCCAGGTCCTGTCGTGGACGTCGTGGCGGACGACCCAGGAACCGGGGCCGACGCCGGCCTGGAGCGACGTTTCGGTCCGCTCGTACGGCGCGCCGGGCCAGGGCTCGACCTTGCGGGCCGGGATCCCGGTCTCGATGTCGTCGCGGCCCTGCATCGCCTGCGGCGCGTAGGTGGTCTCGCCGCCCGGCAGGTGGAACGCCTTGGAGCGCGGGATCAGGACCGGATCCGGCGCCTTGCGGCGACCGACGATCTCGTTCTCCAGCGGATAGCCCTCCCGGCGATCTTCCCGGCGCAGCCAGAACACAAGGCCGGCGAAGAAGATGAAGAAGGCGTAGAGCACGACCTGGGCGACGTCGACGTAACCCGTAATGGCGCCGGTTGGCATGGTTGTCCTCCCCGAGTCTCAGGCCGTCCGTTCGGCAAGGGTGCCGCCGAGGCGATCTCGAACCGTTGCACGCGCGTCCTCCCGCACGAGCGGACCCAGGGCGATCAGGGCCGCGAACAGGAGGGCGATCTCGATGTGGTAGACGATGAGGTAGCCGATCGCGGGCTCGTTCATGCCCTCGCCAAGCACCCCCGACTGGGCGATGGCGCCGCCGACGTCGCGCACCACGCCGCTGGCGGCGATCGAGAGGCCGGCTGCGGTCGCCTGCACGGCGCCCCAGGCCCCGAGCGCCAGCCCGGTATCCTCGGGGCCGGCGCGGTTCATCGAGGCGGTGAGCGTGCCGTGGGCGAACAGGCCGCCGCCCAGCCCGATCAGGCTCACACCGGCCGCGAACAGGTCGGACGAGGCCAGCGGCGCCGCGAAGACCACCGCCGAGAACGCCAGGATGCCGATGCCGACGCCCACCGCCGAGACCCGGAACGGGTCGCCGCCGCGCCCGAGCCAGCGGGCGGCAATCAGCAGGCCGAGCCCACCGCCGGCGGCGAGAAGCGCTGTCAGTGCCGTGGTCGCCCCGACCGAGAGATGGAGGATCTGGCCGCCATAGGGCTCCAGAAGGATATCCTGCATCGAGAACCCCGCGGTGCCGAGCCCGATCGCCACGAGGCGCCGCCGCGCGGCACCCTGCCCGGCATAGTCGCGCCAGGAGGAGCGGAAGTCCCGCGCCGGGGCGGTCCGGCTCCGGTTCGGGTCGCGCGGCTCCTGCTTCCACAGGGCGATCCCGTTCAGCACGATGGTCACCAGGGCCGCGCCCTGGATCACCTGGATCAGCCGCACGGGGGAGAAGTGGGCCAGGAACAGCCCGAACAGGAGGGCGCTTGCCATCATGCCGAACAGCAGCGCGACGCATAGCAGGGCCACCACCTTCGGCCGGGCATGCGCGGGGGCGAGGTCGGTGGCGAGGGCGAGGCCGACCGTCTGGGTGGTGTGCAGACCGGCTCCGACCAGCAGGAACGCGAAGGCCGCCGCCACGTCCCCGACCCAGAGTGGGCCGGTGGTGTCGCCGGACAGGATCAGCAGCGCGAACGGCATGATCGCCAGGCCGCCGAACTGGAGCAGGGTGCCGAACCAGATATACGGCACCCGCCGCCAGCCCAGGACCGAGCGGTGCGTGTCCGAACGGAACCCGACCAGGGCCCGCAACGGCGCGAAGATCAGCGGCAGGGCAAGCATCACGGCGACGATCCAGGCCGGCACGCCGAGTTCGACGATCATCACCCGGTTGAGCGTGCCGATCAGCAGCACCGCCGCCATACCGACCGTGACCTGGAACAGGGCGAGCCGCAGCAGACGCCCCATCGGCAACTCGACGGTGGCGGCGTCCGCGAAGGGCAGGATCGCCGGGCCGAGGCGCATCAGGGCGCGGGTGAGTTTCTGGGAGGCCGTACTCATGACGACGCCCCGGGCCGGGTCGCGTCCCCGCGTTCGGAAGGCCCGGACGGGCGCGTCCGTGTCAGCGCAACCGCGTTCGACAGGTAGAAACCGCTGTTGACCCTGTGACTCCGCGCCCAGGCGAACCGGTCGAGCGCCGGCTCCGAAGAGATGCGCCGCCGGAGCCCGCCCTCCGTCACCGGAACGATCGCCGGCGAGCGGTCGCCGCGGGGGAAGAACTGTCCGGCCGCGTGCATCAGGGTCAGCAGCGCCGTGCGGGGCGCCACCGTGAACAGCACCGAGCCGTCGGTGCGGGCGCCCAGGACAGCGAGGGCCCGGACGATGTCGGCGGCGCGGTAATGGATCAGCGAATCCATCGCGACCACGTGGTCGAAGCGGCCGAGATCCGGGTCGAGCATGTCGCCGACGCGGAAGTCGATCCGGCCGGCGCCGGATATCGCCGGCAGGCGCTCCCGTGCGAGTTCGACCAGGGTCGGCGAGACGTCGATAGCGACAACTTCCGCGCCGCGCCGTGCGGCCTCGACGCTGAGCGCCCCGGTACCGCAGCCGGCATCGAGCAGGCGCAGGCCGGTCATGTCGGCGGGCAGCCAGGAGAGCAGCGTCCCGCGCATCGCGTCCCGGCCGGCCCGCACGGTGGCGCGGATCCGGCTCACCGGCGCATCGGAGGTCAGGCGCGACCAGGCCTCGACCGCGGTGCGGTCGAAGTAGGTGGTCAGTTCACCCCTGCGGGTGTCGTAGCTGGCGCCCGCCATCAATCGAATCCCAAAAATTCGAACAGGTCGCGGTCCTTCATCGGCAGGGCCTCGCATGGCTCCCCGCCGGCCCAGAGCGTCTCGGCCAGCCGCATGTACTCGGCCGTCACGGCGTCGAGCTCCGGGGTGGATTCCATTTCGAATAGGGTCGACTTCTTGAGCCGCGAGCGGCGGACCACGTCGAGGTCGGGAAAGTGCGCCAGCCGCTTCAGGCCGACCGCGTCGTTGAACCGGTCGATCTCGTCGGTCTTGGCCGAGCGGTTGGCGATGACGCCGCCGAGCCGCACCGGGTAGTTCTTGGACTTGGCATGGATCGCCGCCACGATCCGGTTCATCGCGAAGATCGAGTCGAAGTCGTTGGCGGTGACGATCAGCGCCCGGTCGGCATGCTGGAGCGGTGAGGCGAAGCCGCCGCAGACCACGTCGCCCAGCACGTCGAACACGACGACGTCGGTATCCTCGAGCAGGTGATGCTCCTTGAGGAGCTTCACGGTCTGGCCGACCACGTAGCCGCCGCAGCCCGTGCCCGCGGGCGGCCCGCCGGCCTCGACGCACATCACGCCGTTGTAGCCCTCGACCACGAAGTCCTCGACGCGCAGCTCCTCCGAATGGAAGTTCACCGCTTCCAGGGCGTCGATGACCGTCGGGGCGAGTCGCTTGGTCAGCGTGAAGGTCGAGTCATGCTTTGGGTCGCAGCCGATCTGCAGCACCCGCTTGCCGAGCTTCGAGAACGCCACCGACAGGTTCGACGAGGTGGTGGACTTGCCGATCCCGCCCTTGCCGTAGACCGCGAACACCTTCGCGGTGTCGATCTTCAGGTCCGGGTCGAGGGCGACCTGGAGACTGCCTTCTTCCTTCCGGGCAACGACCGGGTTGCGAATGGCGATGTTCATGCGGCGACTCCTGCGGTGACGCCTTCGAGACGATCTTCCAATTCCTCCTCGGCCCGGTCGAGGGCGTCCCGCATCTCTGCGTTCGGAGTCCAGAAGCCGCGCCGGTGAGCCTCGATCAGCCGTTGGGCGACCTTGGCGGAGGCGGTGGGGTTGAGGGAGGCCATGCGTTCGCGCATGGCCGGGTCGAGCACGTAGGTCTCGGTGATCCGCTCGTAGATCCAGGGCTGGACCGCGTTGGCGGTGGCCGACCAGCCGACCGTGTTGGTCAGGTGGGATTCGATCTGGCGCACGCCCTCGTAGCCGTGGCCGAGCAGGCCTTCGTACCATTTCGGGTTGAGCATGCGGGTGCGCGTCTCCAGCGCCACCTGCTCCTCCAGGGAGCGCACGCGCCCCTCCCCGCGGGTCTGGTCGCTGATGTAGATCGGCACCGCCGCGCCGCGGGCCTTCGCCACCGCCCGGCCCATGCCGCCGAGCCCGTCGAAGTAATGGTCCACCGAGGTGACGCCGACCTCGACCGAGTCGAGGTTCTGGTAGGCCATGTCGACCGAAGCCAGCACCGCCTGCATCAGGGCCCGCTGCGGCGCCGGCTTGCCCGTGCGGCCATACGCGAAGCTCTTGCGCCGCGAGAACGTCTCGCACAGCTCGGCATCGTCGTCCCAGGCCCCCGAATCGACCAGTTGGTTGACGTTGGCTCCGTAGGCGCCCTCGGCGTTCGAGAAGACCCGCAGCGCAGCGGTCTCCAAGTCGCAGCCCTGCTCCGCCTGGATTGCCAGCGCGTGCTTCCGGACGAAGTTCTTTTCCAGCGGCTCGTCGGCTGTAGCGGCGAGGAAGGATGCTTCCGCGAGGAGCTTGGTCTGGAGCGGCAGCAAATCTCGAAAAATACCCGAGAGGGTGACCACCGCGTCGATCCGCGGGCGGCCGAGGGTTTCCAACGGGATCAGCTCGGCGCCGCTGAGCCGGCCGTAGCCGTCGAAGCGCGGGGCTGCGCCGATCAGGGCCAGCGCCTGCGCGATCGGGCCGCCCTCGCTCTTGAGATTGTCGGTCCCCCACAGGACCAGGGCGACGCTCTCGGGATAGGGTTTGCCGTCTGCGGCGAAGCGCTCGAGGATGCGCTCGACCTGCCGGACGCCATCGGCCACCGCGAAGGTCGAGGGCAGGCGGTACGGGTCGAAGCCGTGGATGTTGCGTCCGGTCGGCAGGATCGCGGGGTTGCGCAGAAGGTCGCCCCCGGCCACCGGCGGGATGAAGCGGCCGTCGAGCGCCCGCAGCAGGGCCGGGACCTCGTGGTCCCGCGCCAGCAGGGTTTCGCTCCGGGCGAGGTCCGAGAAGGCGGTGCGGGTCTCGGGATCGCCGGGCAGCCCGGAGGCCGCGAAGGCGGTCTCGATGCCGGCGCCGGCGACCAGGGCGGCTATGCCCGCACGGTCCGGCTTCAGCCCGTGCGAGGCCTCCGCCAGGGCGAGCAGCAGATCGATCCGCTCCTCCTCCGGGACACCTTCGCCGACCACGTGCAGCCCGTGCGGGATCAGGGTCTGCTCCAACTCCTGAACGGCGGACCAGAGGTCGCCGACCCGGACGCCGAGATCGCCGGTCCAGGCCGGCTCGGCGGCCACGAGGTCGAGGGCCGCGCCCTGGTCCTGGATCATCCGGGCGAGGGTCTCGCGCTCGGCCGCCGCTTCGAGATCGAGCCCGCGCCAGCGCTCCATCGAGCTCTTCAGGTCGAGCAGCCCGCGATACAACCCGGCGGTGGCCAGACTCGGGGTGAGGTAGCTCACCAGGGTCGCGGCGGAGCGGCGCTTCGCGAGCGTCCCCTCGGACGGGTTGTTGGCGGCGTAGAGGTAGATGTTCGGCAGCGCCCCGATCATCCGCTCCGGCCAGCAGGCCTCGGACAGGCCGGTCTGCTTGCCGGGCATGAATTCGAGCGCCCCGTGCGTCCCGAAATGCAGCACGGCGTCGGCGGAAAAATCCTCGCGCAGGTAGCGGTAGAAGGCCGAGAACGCGTGCGTCGGCGCGAAGCCGCGCTCGAACAGCAGCCGCATCGGGTCGCCCTCGTAGCCGAAGGCCGGCTGCACCCCGACGAAGACGTTACCGAACTGCGCGCCGAGCACGAACAGGTCGGCGCCGTTGGTCTGGTGGCGGCCAGGTGCCGGGCCCCACTGGGCCTCGATCTCGGCCAGGTAGGTCTCCCGGCGCACGTGGTTCTCCGCCGGGATGCGGGCGTGGACGTTGGCCTGGGTCCCGTAGCGCTTGGCGTTGCCCTCGAGGATCCCGTTGCGCAGGGCGTCGACGGTCTCCGGGACATCCACGGTGTAGCCTTCCCCGGCCAGGCCCTTCAGGGTGTTGAGCAGCGAGGCGTAAACCGACAGGAACGCCGCCGTGCCGGTGGCGCCGGCATTCGGCGGGAAGTTGAACAGCACCACGGCGATCTTACGCTCGGCCTTGGGCGTCCTGCGTAGGGACACGAGGCTCCGCACCCGCTGGGCCAGCCGCGCGACCCGTTCGGGATGGGCGCGCATGTCCCGGGCGTTGTCGCTGCCGGAGGCCGACGAGCGGCCGCCGAACACCATCGGCGCGGTGGCGCCGTCGAGTTCGGGAATCGCGACCATCATGGTCGCCTCCACGGGTGACAGGCCGCGCTCGCCCGCCTCCCACTGCTCGATCGTCTGGAATTCCAGCGCCTGGGCGGCGATGTAGGGCACGTCGAGCCGGGCCAACATCGCCTCGGCGGCGGCGGCGTCGTTGTAGGCCGGGCCGCCGACGAGCGAGAAGCCGGTGAGCGACACCAGGGCGTCGATGCGGGCGCGCCCGTCCTGCATGAAGAAGGCGTCCACGGCCGGACGGTTGTCGAGGCCGCTGGCGAAGGCCGGCACCACCTCAAGGCCCCGGGCTTCGAGGGCGGCGATCACCCCGTCGTAATGGGCGGTGTTGCCGGCCAGCACGTAGCTGCGCATCAGCAGCAGCCCGACGCGGCCCTTCGCGTCGGTGTTGCGGGGCAGCCGGGACGGATCCTGGCCCATCCGGCCGGCCAGGCGGGGGTGGTAGAGGCCGGTCTCGGGATAGTCGAGCGGGGCAGGCGCGGCCGGTCCCTCGCGCCACGCCACGCGGGCGCCGGCGGCGTAGCGGTGCACCAGGAAGCGGACCAGGGCGGCGACGTTCTCGTCCGAGCCGGCGAGCCAGTATTGCAGGGTCAGGAAATAGGCGCGCACGTCCTGCGCCGAGCCCGGAATGAAGCGCAGGATCTTCGGCAGCTTGCGCACCAGCGCCATCTGCCGGCCAGCATTGCCCTGCTGGCCGGGCTTGCCACGCAGCTTCTTCAGGAAGTCGAGGGCGCTGCGCTTGTTGCCGCTCATATCGAAGCGGCCGAGCCTGGTCGTCTTCACCACCGCGCTCGCCGACATGCAGCCGACCATCGCGTCGCAATCGTCACGCCGGGCCGCGAGCGCCGGGAGGATCGCCCGGACGTGCTCATCCATGAACAGCATGGCCGAAAGCACGATGTCGGCCTGCGCGATGTCACCCCGGCAGGCGTCGAGCGAGGCGGGATCGTTGTCCCACTCCGCCGCGGCATGGAAGCCGAGCACCACCCCCGGCATCTCGGACCGCAGGCGCAGGCGTGCCCGCTCCACCGCGCTCGCGAGGTGGTTGTCGAGCGTGACGATGACGACTCGGATCGGCGGCCGACGCTTGGATGCGTCCGCCTTGGCCGAGCCGGCCGCCTGGCCGGCGGTGAGCGCTCTAGCGGCCATAATGCGCCTTGGCGTCGTAGAGGGTTTCGAGGGTGATGAGCGGCAGCCGCCGCTCACGGGCGAATTTCTCCGTGTTGCTGCGCGCTTTGCCGCGCACGAAGAACGGGATTTTCTTCAGCTCCTTCTCGGCCTCGGGCGCCCAGGACGCGGCCGTGATCACGACGTCCTCGTCGAGGAGGATCGCCGCCGGCGGTGCCGGATCGGCCGCCTCGGATGCTTCCGGCGTGGAGACCGCGAGGGCGTTGCCGCCGAGATGCGAGGGCCCGACGCCGTCGTGGAATTCGGGGTCCTCCCGGAACATCCCGAGCAGGTGCTCCTCCAAGCCCATCATCAACGGATGGACCAGGGTGTCGAACAGGACGTTGGCGCCCTCGAAACCCAATTGCGGAGCGTAGCGCGCCGGGAAGTCCTGGACGTGGATCGGGGCTGAGATGACCGCACAGGGGATGCCGAGCCGCTTGGCGACGTGGCGCTCCATCTGGGTCCCGAGGACCAACTCGGGGGCGGCGGCGCGGATCGCGGCCTCGACGTCGAGATAATCGTCGGTGACCAGAGCCTCGACGCCGTGCTCGGCGGCCTCGGCCCGAACTTCGCGGGCGAATTCGCGGCTGTAGGTTCCAAGGCCGACGACGGTGAAGCCGAGCTCCCGCGCCGCCATCCGGGCGATGCCGATGGCGTGCGTGGCGTCGCCGAACACGAAGACGCGCTTGCCGGTCAGGTAGGTCGAATCGACAGAGCGCGAGTACCACGGGAGCCGCGAGCCGGGGCCGTCGAGGAGCGGCGCCGGATCGAGGCCGGCGAGGTCCGCAACCTCGGCGACGAAGCGGCGCGTGGCGCCGACGCCGAGCGGCACCTCACGGGTAAACGGCTGCCCGAAACTCTTCTTCAGATACTCGGCTGCGCTGCGAGCGGTCTCCGGGTAGAGCACGACGTTGAAGTCGGCCTCCTTGAGGCGACCGAGGTCGGCCGGGCTGGCACCCAGCGGCGCCACCACGTTCACGTCGACCCCGAGCGTATCGAGCAGCCTGCGGATCTCGATCAGGTCGTCGCGGTGGCGAAAGCCGAGCGCCGTCGGGCCGAGGATGTTGCAGAGCGGACGCCGGCCCGGCTCGTGCGCTGGACGCGGGCCCGGGGCTCCGGCGAGCGCCCGGACCAGCCGATAGAAGGTCTCTGACGCGCCCCAGTTCTCTTTCTTCTGATAGGCCGGCAGCTCCAGCGGGATCACCGGGATCGGTAGGTCGAGGGCCTTGGCCAGCCCGCCCGGATCGTCCTGGATCAGCTCGGCGGTGCAGGAGGCGCCGACGATCATCGCCTGCGGCTGGAAGCGCGCGTAGGCGGCGGCGACCGAGGTCTTGAACAGCTCGGCGGTATCGCGGCCGAGATCCTGCGCCCGGAAGGTCGTGTAGGTGACCGGCGGGCGGGCATCGCGCCGCTCGATCATCGTGAACAGCAAGTCCGCGTAGGTATCGCCCTGCGGTGCGTGCAGCACGTAGTGCAGCCCGGTCATCGCGGTGGCGACGCGCATCGCGCCGATATGCGGGGGGCCTTCGTAGGTCCAGAGGGTGAGCTGCATCGCCCTACACCTCCAACAGCGCGCGACGCCGGAGCGGACGCGCGAACAATTCGGCAAGGTCGCCGGCCTGCTCGTAGCCCTGCACGGGCGTAAACAGCAGCTCGATCGACCACTTGGTCGACAGGCCCTCGGCCTCAAGCGGGTTGGCGAGACCGAGGCCGCAGACTGTGAGGTCCGGACGCGCCGCCCGGCAGCGGTCCATCTGGTCGTCGAGGCTCTGGCCCTCGGTCACGCGGGTCCCCGCCGGCAGCATCTCGATCTCGGCCGCCAGATGCGCCCGGTGGAGGTACGGGGTCCCGACCTCGACGAGTTCCGCGCCGAGTTCGCGGGCGAGGAACCGGGCAAGCGGCACTTCGAGCTGGGAGTCGGGGAAGAAGAACACCCGCTTGCCAGTGAGATTTTCGCGGTGGGCCGCAAGCGCGGTCTGAGCCCTAGCGCGACCGGCCGCGGTCGCTGCCGCGAAGGATTCGTCGGCAACGTCGAACGCCTCGGCGGCCGCCTGCAGCCAGCCGGTGGTGCCCTCGGCGCCGAGCGGGAACGGAGCGGCGAGGCGGTGGGCGCCGCGCTCGTCGAGGGCCCGGGCGGTATCGGCCAGGAATGGCTGGGCCAGCAGGTAGCGGGTGTTTCGTCCGACCGCCGGCATGGCTCCGGCGCGGCGGGCCGGAAGGAACCGGACGTCCGTGATCCCCATCGCGGAGAACATCCGGACGAACTGGTCCTCAACCACGTCCGCCAGTGCGCCGACGATCAGGAGCGACGGCTCTGCATCGGCGGATGACCGGGGCAACTCCGGCACGAGGGCGGCCAGGCAGGCATCCTCGCCCTGCGTGAAGGTCGTCTCGATGCCGGAGCCGGAATAGTTCAACACCCGCACCGGCGCGAGGCGCCCCGACAGGCGTTGGGCCGCCCGGGACAAATCGAGCTTGATCACCTCGGACGGGCAGGAGCCCACGAGGAACAGCAGCTTGATGTCGGGCCGGCGCTCGATCAGCCGGGTGACGACCCGGTCGAGTTCCTCGTTGGCGTCGGCGATGCCGGCGAGGTCGCGCTCGTCGATGATCGCAGTGGCGAAGCGCGGCTCGGCGAAGATCATCACCCCGGCCGCCGACTGGATCAAGTGGGCACAGGTGCGGGAGCCGACCACCAGGAAGAACGCGTCCTGGATCTTCCGGTGCAGCCAGACGATGCCGGTGAGCCCGCAGAACACCGCGCGCTGACCGTGCTCCTGATGGAAATCGATGCTGCCGCAGGCGGCCGATGTTGCAGTGACGGGCGGTTGGACGGGCGCGTTCACGACAGCGCCTCCGCCAGATGCGGCCGGTCGGCGTCGAGGCCTCCCAGGCGGGCGGCCCGGAGCTTGAGCAGGAACTGGCCGGCGTTGATCACGTAGGTGGCGTAGGCCGCCAGCGCGAGGATCAGCAGGGCCCGCTCATCCAGGGCGCCGGTGATCAGTGCGGCGAGGTAGGCGGTGTGGAGCGCAAGCACCAGCATGCTGACCACGTCCTCCCAGAAGAAGGCCGGGGCGAACAGCCAGCGGCCGAATACGACCTTTTCCCAAATCGAGCCGGTGACCATGATCGCGTAGAGTGCCAGGGTCTTGGCGACGACCGAAACTTGGGCGGCGAACAGGCCGTGCCCGGTGGCGAGCGCCCGCAGCACCAGGACCAGACTCACCAGGAAGATCAGGAATTGCAGCGGGGCGAGCAGCCCCTGCACCAGCGTCCAGGGCGAGGCGTCGCGTCTCTGGCGCTGGGCGGACGTGTAGAGCGGTCGTGATGGCCGGTCCCCGGGACCCATGCATCCGCTCCCCTGTGCTCGGCGACGCCCGTCGGGTGTCATCGTTGGCAGAGGCTAGGGCCGCGGCACCAAAAGTGTCAAGTCCGCTTGACGCCTTGTTGGAGTGACACCGGTTTGATATATTTTCTTTGTTCCAAGTCATTGCCAAGATCGACGGCTCAGGTATCGTTCCGAACGCTGGTCGACGCTTTCGATGGCTTGGCTGGTTCGATTCGAGGATCTGCGACGACGAAGACTTGAGAAGACCGGCGGGCAACGCCGCACTCGACGCGCTTGCGGAACCGCCGGCCCACCCGGGTCGGGGCCGCTTCTGGGAGGGATGCCGATGGGAGACTGGAGGCATTTCGGTGAGCGTCTGGATCCAGGTCCGATCGCGGGCGGATGCGGCGCGATGGGCGACGGACTGTCGGCCTACGGCGACGGGCCGCGGGTGCGCCACCAAGCCATCCCGCGCCCCTCCTCCGACGACAAGGCGGTGCCGGACGCGCTGGCCCGCCTGGTCGAGGCGGAGATCCTGCCCCGCCTGATGATGGCCCACCGGCCGGTCGGGCGCCGGGCCCAGAGCGACCGGGCGCCGAGCCCGGAGGAGATCGCGGCCTTCAGCGCCCTGCTTCTGGCCCCCGGGCCGATCGACCTGGACGGCCAGGTCTCCGCGCTGCGCGAGGGCGGGCTGCCGCTGCCGCGCCTGCTGCTCGACCTGCTCGCCCCGGCCGCGCGCCATCTCGGGGAACTCTGGGAGGAGGACGCCTGCGATTTCCTGGCCGTGACCGAGGGACTCGGCCGGCTGCAGGCGGTGAGCCGGCGCCTCTGCGCGCAGCTCGAGGACGAGACCGTGCCGGCCAACGGCCGCAGCGTGCTGCTGCTGCCCTGCCCCGGCGAGACCCACCATTTCGGCCTGTCGATCGTCGCGAGCTTCTTCCGCGAGGCCGGCTGGGACGTGACCACGGCGGTCCCCGGCCCCGGGGTCGATCCCCTGACCCTGCTGCGCGCGGAGTGGTTCGACGTGGTCGGCCTGTCACTGTCCTGCGACGTGTTCCTGCCGGCGCTGTCCGGCACCGTGACGGATGTCCGGAAAGCCTCCAGCAACCCGGAGGTCCGGGTCATCGTCGGCGGCCCGTATTTCGCGCGCTACGGCGGCGAGGCGGGCATCGTCGGGGCGGACGCTTGCGCGCCGGACGGCTGCTTGGCGCCGGCGACCGCCGAAGCTTTGCTGGACAGACGGGCCATGGCCTGCTGAAAGGGGCAAATTTTCAACTCTCACGCAATGGTGATCGTGACGCCCCAGCCTCACCCCACCCCGCAGCCGCCGCCTCAGGCGCTGCTCCAGGTGGCCGGCCACCTCGACGGAGAGGCGGTCGGACGCCTCGTCGCGGCATCGGCCGACCTGTCCCTGGTGGTGGATGCCGACGGGGTGATTCGGGATGCGACGGCGGCTGCCGACCTCGACGCCGAGAACATCCCCGGCTGGCTCGGGCGGCGCTGGATCGACACCGTGACGATCGAGAGCCGGCCGAAGGTCGACGCGCTGCTGCGCGACGCCCAGACCGGCGGCATCACCCGCTGGCGGCAGATCAACCACCCCTCCCCCAGCGGCGTCGACCTGCCGATCCGCTACGCCTCCCTGCGCTCGGTGGAGGGCGGCCCGATCCTGATCCTCGGCCGGGACATGCGGGCGGTGGCCGCGCTCCAGCGCCGGCTCACCGACGCCCAGCAGGCCCTTGAGCGCGACTACGACCGCCTGCGCGCCGCCGAGACCCGGTACCGGCTGCTGTTCCAGATCTCCGGCGAGCCGGTGCTGGTGCTCGATGCCGGCACCCGCCGGGTGATCGAGGCGAACCCCGCCGCCGCACGCCTGCTCGGCCGCCCGGCCAAGCGGCTGGCCGGCCAGGACGCGGTCGACCTGTTCGAGGCGGGCAGCGCCCGCTCCCTGGAAGCGCAGTTCGCCGCCCTGCGGGCGACCGGGCAGGCCGGCGAGTTGCGGGCCGCGCTGCCGCACGGGCGCGGCGAGGTCACGGTCTCGGTGTCGCTGTTCCGCGGCGAGGGCGGCCCGAGCGCGCTGATGCGGATCGTGGCCGATTCGGCCGCCGCCGAGGCCGGCTCCGACCAGGAGGCGCCGACCCGCGCGGTGATCGAGGCGATGCCCGAGGGCTTCGTGGTCACCGATCCGGCCCGCCGGGTCCTGATGGCCAACGCCGCCTTCCTGGAGCTGGCGCAGCTCGCCACCGAGAGCCAGGCCCGGGGCCGCACCCTCGACCAGTGGCTCGGCCGCGAGGATACCGAGGCGCAGGCCCTGTTCGCCAGCCTCGTGGACCACGGTTCCGTGCGCCGCTTCGCCACCGTGATCCGCGGCACCTATGGCGGCGTCGAGGATGTCGAGGTCGCCGCCGTCTCGGTGCCCGGGTCCCGCCCGTGCCTCGGCTTCGCGATCCGCTCCGCCCCGCGGCGGATCCCGGAGGGGCGGCTCGCCGGCAGCCGCGACGTGCCGCGCTCGGTGGAGCAGATGGCCGAGCTGGTCGGCCGGGTCTCGATGAAGACCCTGGTCCGCGAGACTACCGACCTGATCGAGAAGCTGTGCATCGAGGCGGCCCTGCGGATCACCCGGGACAACCGCGCCTCCGCGGCCGAGATGCTCGGCCTCAGCCGCCAGGGCCTCTACGCCAAGATGCGCCGCTACGGCGTCGGCGACCTCGACTCACCGGCCGATGACGGGTGATTCTTTTTGAGGTTGGGGAAGGCGCGGCTGCCGGCTGCGTCCAGCGGGCCTGGCCGTAAGCGCCGACGCTTACGGCCTTTTCCCCTCCCCCTTGTGGGCTTGCGGATTCACACGTTGCAGTCGGATGGTTCTCGACCGCATGAGCAGTCTGTCCGAGGCCATCACGTGCCCACCCTCCCCCGCAGAGGGGGGAGGGAGACGCGCTTGGGGTTAGCGTCGGTCCACATCCACCGGGCGATGTGTGAAGATCGGGGCCGGCAGGGGGCGGGCCTATCGTAGCCCGACAGCGGGTGGGCGGCAGGCGTGGCCGAGGGCCGCCCCCCCCCCACGGTGAAGCGCGGACGTTGCACAAGTCGTCCGATCCGCATCACCCCGAGGGCGGACGGTCCCCCGTATCCGTGCCATACCGCATCCCGAGCGCACGCCGCGCGACAGCGAACGTCGAGCATGGCCACCATCACGTCGCTGCCGAACCGGTTCCTCAACGCCGTGAAGCGGTCGTTCCGGCAATTCCTCGCCCTGCCGCTGGCCACCGTGCTCGGCTTCGTGGGATTGAACGCCCTGATCTATCTCGCCGACCGGTCGTGGTCCGCCGGGCAGGCGCCGGCCGGTTTCCGGTGGCTCGGCGACCTGTTGGGCGACAGCGCCGCCCTGGGCAGCCTGCTGACCACCGTGGCGTCGAGCATCATCACGGTGACGTCGATCACCTTCTCCCTCCTGCTCATCGCCGTGCAGCAGGGCGCGGCCGCGCTCACCGCCCAGGTGACCGACCAGTTCATGGCCCGGCGCACCAACCAGTTCTACTTCGGGTATTTCGTCGGCCTGTCGGTCTTCGTCCTGATGACCCTCGTGACCAATACCGGCTTTCACCGGCCGGTGTTCGGCACATCCCTGGCCCTGGTGCTGACCACTTCTGCGCTCTGCCTGATCATCGTGATGATCTACAACACGATCGACCAGATGCGGCCCGCCCAGATCATCCAGTTCATCCACGGCCGCGTGCTGGAGGCCCGCGCGACCGATCTGCGCCGGCTCGCCGCGACCCGCAGGACCGCCCGGGGCGACTGGCCGGTCGTCGCCGTGATCCGCTCCCGCGAGTGCGGCTACGTCGTCGGCCTCGACCTCGACCGGATCCAGGCGGCCCTGGACCGGCATGCGGGCGGGGCCGCGGAGATCGAGTTCGAGATCGCGGTCGGGACCTACCGGGCTCTGCACGATCCGCTGTTCCGGCTGCGCGGCCGGCCCGGCGCGCCGCTCGACGCGGCGGCGCGCGAGGCCGTCGTCGGGGAGGCGCTGAAGGCGCTCTCCTACGATGACGGGCGCGACCTCCGGAACGATGCCACCTACGGTCTGCACCAGCTCGCCACCATCGCGTGGACCTCGGTGTCCACGTCGAAGTCGAATCCCAGCCCGGGGCTCTCGGTCGTCCAGGCCCTGCGGGACATCATCGCGCACTGGGGCGACGGCGCGACCGCAACGGGCGAGGATGCGGGATCCGGCATCGTGTACGGCGATGCCGCCCCGATCGCGGCCACCGACGCCCTGGAGGCCGTGATCGTGGTGGCCTCGGAATCGATGCAGTCCCAGACGCTTGCCGAAGCCCTCTCCAGCGTGGCGATCCTGCTGCGCCACGTCGATCCGGCCACCGCCGCCCGGCTCGCCGACATCGCCAGCCGGGCGCTGTCGAGCCTCGGCGAGCATGTCCTGACCCGCCAGCTCGAAGCCGCCCTGGCCGACCTCACGGAGGCGCTGCGGGCGCGCGGCTTCGCCACCGTGGCGGGCGCCGTGTCCGACGCCGCGTCCGGGCTGGCGGAAAGCCTGGGCCGGCTCAACTCCCGGTCGACCCGCGTGCCCGGCACGGTCTCGTAGCGGGGCCTGCGATCCGGGTCCCGGGCCCTGGGGCAAGGCGGTGCGCCCGACGCTTCCTGGCGGCATACCGGCCCGCCCCCGTTGCTGCTACGGGCTACGCGGGTTGGAAGATTCATCCCCCGAGGTTTGATCCCCCAGACGGGATGACGGGGTTGTTCTCAGAACGACATCGGCAAGGACCAAGCGTCGGCAGGCAAGCGGGACGGTCCGCTGCCGCAAGCACCCTGAAAGGGGTGCCTCAGACCCCGCGGAAGCGCGCGAGGCCCGATGATCGGCTCCGGCATCCCGGGCCGGCAAGGACAGGGCGGGCTCGTATGGATCGTGGGGCGGGAATCCTGGGATTGCTGCAGATCACAGGTAGCATTCGCAGCGATCTTCCGAGGCAATGCCGGAATATGTGATCTTGTATTCAATTCGTTGCAGTATCGAAGCGCGAAGCCTGACAAAAATTTGATCGACGACTGAGAATTATCTGTGTGCCTGCGTGGTTTTCCGCCGTGCATTCCGGGATCGGTTGTGCAAAATCCAGTTGTCGGCGACGAGCCGGCACCGCCCGCGCCGACGTCCATTCCCCTCGATCCGTCGGCGCGGGTGTCTTCAGGTGGCGCCCTGTGCTTCAGCCACGCTGCAATAAAGTGAGGGGCAACCTTCCAGCCTCGTGGCGCAAGCCCGGGGCTGTTTTTCGTTTCAGGGCGGCTCGGTCCGATCCGCGGCGGACGATCCCGGATGCGGGGCCCCGGCCGGTCCGCGGCCCGCCAGACTTCGCGGTGCCGCGTCCGGCGGCCGGCGAACATCCGGGATTCACGAAGAATCGGCGCCGTCAGACTTCGTGGAGTTGACGAAGGCTGGCCCGCATCGGCTCGGTCGTGCGAACGATCGAGCGGGCGGCCGCGCGCGCCGTCGTGGTCGCGCTGGACTGATATTGGATTTTGTATTCGTAAACTTCCCGGGCCTTTGTACGCCAAGCCGCCGCGACACGGTTTCGCCAAGTGTAAATCCAGCTTGACACGCCCGGCGGCCCCGGTAGCCTGCGTCCATGGCCGCCACGCCCGCACCGAGCGCAGTCGTCGAGCTGCTCAAGCCCCTCACCTGGTTCGCTCCGATGTGGGCGTTCGCCTGCGGGGTGATCTCATCCGGACAGCCGGCCCACGGGCAATGGCCGGTGATCGCCGCGGGCATCGTGCTCGCCGGGCCGCTGGTCTGCGCCACGAGCCAGGCCGCCAACGACTGGTTCGACCGGCACGTCGACGCGATCAACGAGCCGAACCGGCCGATCCCGTCCGGGCGTATACCCGGCCGGTGGGGCCTCTACCTGGCCTTGGGCTGGACCCTGCTGTCGCTGCTGGTCGCGGCGGCGCTGGGGCCCTGGATCCTCGGGGCCGCCTTGTTCGGGCTGGTGCTGGCCTGGATTTATTCCGCGCCGCCCCTGCGTCTCAAAAAGAACGGGTGGTGGGGGAATGCCGCGGTCGGGCTCTGCTACGAGGGCCTGCCCTGGTTCACCGGCGCCGCCGTGATGGCCGCCGCCCTGCCCGACCGGCGGGTGCTGCTCGTCGCCCTGCTGTATTCCATCGGCGCCCACGGGATCATGACGCTCAACGATTTCAAGTCCGTGGAGGGCGACCGGCGCATGGGGCTGATGTCCCTGCCGGTGCAGATGGGCTCGGACCGGGCCGCCCGCTTCGCCTGCCTGGTCATGGCGGTGCCGCAGGTGGTGGTGATCGGGCTGCTGTTCGCCTGGGAGCGCGAGGCCCACGCCGCCCTGGTGGCGGCGTTGCTCGCCGGGCAATTCGCCCTGATGGTCCGGTTCCTGAAGAGCCCGCGCGAGCGGGCGGCCTGGTACAACGGCACCGGCACGACCCTCTACGTCCTCGGCATGCTGGTCGCCGCCTTCGCGCTGCGGCCTCTGGTGGGAGGGGCGTGATGACGCCTTCGGGTTCGAGCGCGGGAAGCGCCACCGCCTTCCCTCCCCCCTCTGCGGGGGAGGGTGGGCCTCGCG